>CAMDHS010000028.1 GCA_945898115.1 Comamonas sp. lk | reverse complement strand
CCATGTCCCTGGGTTTGCTGGGCGTGGTGCTGGCCGTGCTGGTGCTGCCCCGGGTGTTTAAAAAACACGGGTAAACCACGCACGGGGCGGGGGGGCGGGGTGCCTACACTTGGCCCATCGCCAATTGCGGCTTCAAGGCATGCGCCGCTCCCTTATTTTTTGAGGAAACCCCAATGAAACTACTCCGCTACGGCCCCGCAGGCCAAGAAAAAGCGGGCGCTGTCGGCACCGACGGCCGCGTGCGCGATCTGTCCATGCTGTTTGCCGACCTGGACGCCGCCCACCTGTCGCCGCGCACCCTGGCCGCGCTGCAGGCGCTGGACATTGACGCGCTGCCCGTGGTGGACGGCACACCGCGCCTGGGATGCCCGGTGGCCAATATCGGAAAAATAGTTTGCGTGGGCCTGAACTACGCCGACCACGCCAAAGAGAGCGGCATGGAGCCGCCCAAAGAGCCGGTGCTGTTTCTCAAAGCCACCAGTTCAATTACCGGCCCGAATGACCCGGTCTCCATTCCGCGCGGCTCGGTCAAGACCGACTGGGAGGTGGAACTCGGCGTCGTCATCGGCAGCAAAGCCAGCTACGTAAGCGAGGCTGACGCCATGGCGCATGTGGCGGGCTTTGTGTTGGTCAACGACTTGTCGGAGCGCGAATTCCAGCTCGAGCGCGGCGGCCAGTGGGACAAGGGCAAGGGCTGCGACACCTTCTCGCCCATCGGCCCCTGGTTGGTGACGTCCGACGAGCTGGGCGACGTCCACGCCCTGGGTTTATGGCTCGAAGTGAACGGCCGCCGAGTGCAAGACGGCAGCACGTCCAACCTGATTTTTGGCATTCCCAAGCTGATCAGCTACATCAGCCAGTTCATGACATTGCACCCGGGCGATCTGATCAGCACCGGCACACCCGCCGGCGTGGGCCTGGGCCAAAAGCCCAGCCCCTGGTTCCTGAAGGCTGGAGACCAGATGCGCCTGGGCATCCACGGCCTGGGCGAGCAAACCCAAACCTGCGTGCCAGCCCCTTGATGACGCCATCCGCCGTGTCAGTCGCCGCCCCCGTGGCGGTGTACTGGGATTTTGAAAACCTGCACGCCCGCCTGGTGGAAGACCGCCAGGGCGACGGCGCCTACAACACGCCCGACGGCCGCTTCAAAGCGCAAGAGCCACTGGTGCAGGTGCAAAAACTGGTGGACTTTGCGGCCACGCTCGGGCCGCTTGCTATCAACCGCGCCTATTGCAACTGGCAATACTTTGGCCGCTACCGCGAAGCGCTGCTGGGCGCCGCCATCGACCTGGTGCAACTGTTTCCGCCCGGCGCGTCCGCCAAAAACGGCGCTGACATCCGCCTGTGCCTGGACGCCCAAGACGACAGCGCCCGCTTTGCCAACATCGCCCAGTTCGTCATCATCGGCGGCGACAGCGACTTCATGCCCCTGGCCCACAAACTCAAAGCCACTGGCCGACGGGTTATCGGCATTGGTGCCCGCAAATCCACCAACCGCTACTGGGCGGGGTGCTGCGATGCGTTCTATTACTACGAGGATGTGGTGGCAGCTTGAGGGCTTGGTTCCGGCGTACTGCCCGGGAATTTCTTCAATAGCCAGCGCAGCACTTCGCGCTGGTCTGCCGCCGTAGCCCGCCGTACTTGGATGAGCAGCTTTTGCAAGTCTGGGCGGGTTAAGGTTGCGTTGGATGCCCCTTCATTGCAGACAGAGCAAATGGCGCGCAAGTTGGACGCGTCGTCCGCCCCACCTATGCTTTTGTCGATCACATGGCCCAGGTGCAGCCGGGTTTTGCGCGAGGGATCTTAGGGATGCGGTTCACCCGCCACGGCGCCACACATCTGGCAGGTGAAGCCGTTGCGGTCAAGCACATAGGCGCGCGTCTCTTTGGAAATCGCGCGGGCAAACGCAGGATGCGGCTTGGAGCTTTCCAGCAAGTATTGGCCAGGTTTCAGGTCGCTGCGGTCGTTGTGGGTGAGGATTTGGTAGCCCTGTTCGGTTCGAAGCTCCCGCACGCGGCGCGCCCACTCTGACTGGTTGTCAGCTACCTCTCGCAGTTCCTGCGAATCCATTACCCGGCCAATATTGGCAAAAAATGCGCGCGCAGTTTTGCCCGCGCTCCACCGGTCTTTTTCGCCGGAGTTTTCATGCGTCCCCCTCCCTCTCTTGCTTGTTATGCCCTCTTCAATCTGGGTTTTGCCGCCGCGTTCAGCGCCGCAAAGATTTCTGCACCCACAGCGCGAGCCACGGGTGGCGGGAACGCGTTGCCAATCTGGCGATACGCTGCGGTCTTTTTGCCGCTGATGTGCCAGTGGTCAGGAAAGCCTTGAATACGAGCCGCCATGCGCACAGTCAGGCGCGGCATGCCGACAAAGTCTGCCGCTGGCGCGTCATTGGCGATTCCCATGCCGTCCACGCCCAAGGCCGCCCAGGCTTTCTTGGCCCGCGTGGGGCCCAGGTCCGGACCTCCGTGCTTTTTGCTGCCTCCTACGAGCGTGGGTGCAATTTGGTTGGCTTGCGTGCGCCAGGCTTGGGCGCCAGGCCAAGCGTTTGTCTCCATCAGATCCGCCAGCGCTTCTCCTACGGTGGGCGCGGCCAGGGCTTGGGGCGTTGGCCAACGGAAGTAGTCCTCGGTCCCTTTTCGCAGCGCCACAAAAATAACCCGTGGCCTCAGTTGAGGGACTCCAAAGTCACTCGCGTGTAGCAGCTTCCATTCGCCCACATAGCCCAACTTGGCCAAGTCAGCCACGATTCTTGCGCGGTAGTCGGCAAACATCGGGTCCAGCAAGCCACGCACGTTTTCCAGCATCACGGCTTGCGGTTTGCATTCGTCCACCAGCCGGATCGCCTGGGGAAACAGGTCGCGTTCGTCATCGTGGCCCAATTGCTTGCCCGCTTTGGAAAAAGGCGGGCAGGGCACGCCGCCGGCAAACAGCGCAACGCCCTTCCAGCGGTCTGCGCTGTAGTGGTGCACATCGGCTTCCACCACATTCCAGTTGGGCCGGTTCATGCGCAGTGTCTGGCAGGCGGGGGCTTCTATTTCGACCAGGCTGGCGTGTTCAAAGCCGGCCTGCTCCAGCCCCAGGGCCTGGCCGCCAGCGCCAGCGCAAATTTCGATGGATTGAAGTGCCATGGTGGTATTTTGGAGGGGAAGTCGGATCGACGTCGCGGAATGTTGATCTGTTATTTTATACAGTACCGCATCGCCCCGAGCCTTGTCTCGCCAATCGTTCAACTACCCCGTGCGCCCCCTGCGCCGAAACACATACCACCCCAAACCAAACGCACAAGCACCCGCCAAAACCAGCGCTAGTGCAGGCAAGACCTGGTGCAACAGCACCTGAAAAATCGCGTAGCGCATGGCTTGTTTGTGATAGTCGTAGCCCTCGGGAGTGGGCAGCACGTTGGATGTTTTTGCGTAGTGCTCGTAGTGGGCCAGCATCGTTGTGAGCAGCTCAGGCATTGCGGTCTGCAGGTCGCGCACTTCGCCGGGGTCGGTGGCCAGGTTAAAGAGTTGCCACTTGCCGTCGCCCACGGGCGGCAGGTTGCGCACGATCTTGTAGTCGCCCAAAAACAGGGCCGCGTTGCCTTGCAGCTCATAGCCGATGGGCTCGTCGGCCCCGTGCACGCGTTCGGCCTGGCCCAGCAACACTGGCAGCACGCTGGTGCCTCGCATAGGCTCGACATCCTGGCCTTGGTAGCGGCCGGTGTGCGGTGCCACGCCAGCAACTTGGAGCAGCGTGGGAACCAGGTCGGTGACGTGCACCATGCTGCGCGAAAGCCCATTGGCTTGCATGCCCGCAACGCCCGAGATGATCAGTGGCGTGCGCAGCGCGCCTTCCCCCGCCCATTGTTTGTAGCTGCTCAAAGGGGCCACCGAGGCGCTGGCCCAGCCGGGGCCGACAAAGGCGTACGCGCCTTTTTCGCCCAGAAGTTCGGTGCGGTCGGTCCAGTTGGCCTTGATCCACCATTTCAAGGGCGCCACGGTGTAGGGGTCCTCGGCTTCGGCGCCGTTGTCGGACAGGAATACAAATACGGTGTTGTCGTACTGGCCGGTTTGCCTGAGGTGCTCCACCAGGCGCCCGACGTGGAAATCCATAGCCTCGGCCATGCCCGCATAGACCTCCATGCGCCGGGCGTGGTCGGCTTTGGCGCTTGCGGACAGCGTGCTCCAGTCTGGGGTGCTGGCCATGGTCACCATTTCTGTGTTTGCGGCTACCAGGCCCAGGGCTGCAGCCCGGTCACGCCGCGCGGTGCGCAGCGCCGTCCAGCCGCCGTCATAGACACCCCGGTAGTTGTTTACAAATTCGCGCGGGGCCTGTACCGGAATATGCACCGCCTGAAAGGCCACATAGGCAAAAAAAGGCTTGCCGTCCTGGCTTGTTGCGTCAATGTATTCCAGGGCTTTGTCCACTATGAAGCGCGAGGAGTAATAGTTCGCGGGAAGCTTGGCTTCCTTGCCGTTTTCGTACCACTCGCCTTTTTCGGTGAACACCCAGGGCCGCTGCTCCCAGTTGTCCGAGCTGCCGTTGACCTGGATAAACGAGCGGTCAAAGCCGCGCCGGTTTGGCAAGGTGGCTGGGCTGCCGCCCAAATGCCATTTGCCTGCGATGGAGGTGTGATAGCCCTGGTCCTTCAGCATAGTGGCCAGGGTCACCGCCTTGTCGCTCAGGTGGCCCAGGTAGCCGGGCTTGCCCCTGTGCTCGTCGGGCATCAGGTCGTGCATGGCGCCCAGACCGTTGCGATGGTTGTCTACGCCTGTGAGCAGCATGGCGCGCGTGGGCGAACAGGTGGCGGCGGTGTGAAAGTTGGAAAACTTCATGCCCGACTTGGCCAGCGCGTCCAGGTTGGGCGTGCGGATTTCGCTGCCATAAGCCCCCAGGTCACTAAAGCCCCAGTCGTCGCCGACCAGCAAAACAATATTGGGCGGCTTGAGCGCAGGCGCCGCCAGCAAGGGGCCAGCCAGCAAGGCGAACGCCAAGCCCACGAGCGCGGGCAAGAGCGAAGGTGTTTTCCAGAATGAATGTACGGCTGTGTTGCGCGGGGGGTGGGTGGCAGTTTGCATGTCGGTGCGCCTAGTTAAGCTCGAAAATGCAATCAGCATTCGTCTGGTGGAGCACGGTCTTTTCTTGCTCTGTGATGGCCGCCGGGCTTGCCTGGATGGGCTGGTGTCTATTGGTTTTCATGGTGTGTTCCCGTCGATGTAAATTGCGCAGAGAAACAATATAACAAACGTACGTTTTTTGACAATTAAAACAGGGCGCGTTGGGCTTCTGCTTAGCCAGCCCAGGCCGCCTAAACCCATTGGCTTGTTGAGCGCCTGGTGGGCCGCGCGCCTCGCCCCAAGGGGGCACCGGGCGCTGGCGGCCGCTGGCGCTTGCCGTCTTTAGGCTGGGGCGTTGTCCAATCCCGCCACCCAAGCGTCAATTACGGCCACATCATTCACCGCCTTGAGCGCGTCGTAAGCCACCTGCGCTTGCGGATAGTGGCGGCGCAGAAAGTTGAGCCATTGTTTCAGGCGCCCGGCCTGCTGGCGGCGCTCCAGCGTGGCGCGCACCAGTTGCCAAAAGCTGGCGATGTGCGGATGCAGCGCCTGCCATTCGGTCGCGCGTGTGGCGGTGTCTTGGCCCTCAGCCTGCGCAATAGCGTGCGCCAGGCCGGGATAGCTGACGATGCCGCGCCCCAGCATCAGCGTGTGGCAGCCTGATTCTGCGCGGCAGGCCTGCGCGTCTTGCACATTCCATATCTCGCCATTGGCCACCAGCGGCGTGCGCACCACGGCGGCAATGTCGGCGATGCGGCCCCAATAGGCGGGTGGGCGGTAGGCGTCGGCGCGGGTGCGGGCGTGCACCACAATCTCGCCCGCGCCCCCAGCCTCTAAGGCCAGCGCGCATTCTTCGGCCCGACTATCGTCATGAAAGCCCAGGCGCATCTTGGCCGAAACCACCTGGTGCGCAGGCACGGCGCGGCGCACGGCGGACACGATCTTGAACAGCAGCTCGGGGTCTTCCAACAAGGCTGCGCCGCCGCCGTGGCGGTTGACGACCTTGGCCGGGCAGCCAAAGTTCAGGTCCACGCCATCGGCGCCCAAAGAGGCCACGCGCGCCGCGTTGTCGGCCAAACAATGGGGGTCTGACCCCAATAACTGCGGGCGCACCGGCACGCCCGAGAGCGTGCAGCCGCCGGTCAGCAACTCGGGCACCACGCGCACAAAAGCGCGCTCGGGCAGCAAGGTATTTGTTACGCGGATGAACTCAGACACGCAGCGATCAATGCCGCCCACCCGGGTCAGGATGTCGCGCAGCACAAAGTCCAGCAGGCCCTCCATCGGGGCTAAAACTATCGCCATCGTGCTGCTGTGTTGCCCGTGGGCTTTATTGCTTGGCGCCCAGGGCCAGGGCGGCGGCGCGTGACGCGGCAAGCAGGCGCGGGTCGGCCAGCTCTTGGGTGTTCCAGCCCGCCAGATGCTGCTGCGCCACGGCCGCCAGGGCGGTAATGCCAGCCGGGTCGTCGTTCAGGCAAGGGATGTAGCCAAAAGACTTGCCCCCAGCGTGCAAAAAGGCTTCGCGCGCTTCCATATTGATTTCTTCGAGCGTTTCCAGGCAGTCGCTGGTAAAGCCGGGGCACACCACGTCCACCCGCTGCACGCCCGCTTGCGCCATGGCAATCAGCGTGGGCTCGGTATACGGCTCCAGCCACTTGGCGCGGCCCAGGCGGCTTTGGAAGGTGACTTTGTACTCGTCCTTGGACAAACCCAGGGCTTCTGCCAGCAGGCGCGCGGTCTTGAAGCATTCGCAGTGGTACTGGTCGCCCAGCGCCAGCGTGCGCTCGGGCACACCGTGAAAGCTCATGACCAGCACATCGGGGCGAGTTTTGCCCAGCCAGTAGTTGCGCACGCTTTCTGCCAGCGCCTCTATGTAAGCCGGGTGGTCGTGGTAGTGGTTGATAAAACGCAGCTCGGGGATGCTGCGAATTTTGGCGGCCCAGGTGTAGACCGCGTCAAACAGGCTGGCCGTGGTGGTGGCCGAATACTGCGGATAGGCCGGCAGCACCAGCACGCGGGTCACGCCTTCGGCCTTGAGCGCGTCAAGCTGCGAGGCAATCGATGTGCTGCCGTAGCGCATGGCCCAGCGCACCACAACTTTTTCGCCTTCCTCGCCCAGCCAACCTTGCAGCAGCTTGGCCTGCTTTTCGGTGCCGATTTTGAGCGGTGAGCCCTCGGGCGTCCAGATGCTGGCGTATTTGGCCGCCGATTTGGCCGGTCGAAAGCGCAGAATAATGCCGTGCAATATCAGCAGCCACAGCAGGCGCGGGATTTCGACCACGCGCTGGTCGCTCAAAAACTCGGCCAAGTAGCGGCGTACCGCCGGGGCGGTGGGGGCGTCAGGCGTGCCCAGGTTGCAGTACAAGACGGCGGTTCGGGGCATTTGACCGTGGGTAAAAAGGGGTTCTTTGTCGAAGGGCATGCGCTATTCTCTCCCACCTATGCTCGACGTTTCAAAAATCAAAGCCATCACCTTGGACCTGGACGACACGCTGTGGCCGGTAGAACCCACTATCGTACGCGCCGAACAGGCTCTTGCCCACTGGTTGGAGCAGCACGCACCGGCCACTTGCACCCTGCTGCGCGACAGCGCCACGCGCAGCCAGTTGCGCAAAGCGGTCAACCTGGCGCACCCTGAAATGGCCCACGATTTCAGCGCCTTGCGCCGCCTGTACCTGCACCGCGCGCTGGAGCAGGCCGGCGAGGACACGGCGCTGGCCCACCCGGCGTTTGAGGTGTTTTTTGCCGAGCGCCAGCGCGTAACGCTCTACCCGGACGCCTTGGGCGCGCTGGCGGCACTGGCGGCGCGTTTTCCGGTGCTGGCGGTGTCCAACGGCAACGCCGACGTGCACCGCGTAGGTCTGGGCGCGTATTTTGTGGGCAGCGTCAGCGCCCAGTCCTGTGGCGTGGCCAAGCCACACATCGACATTTTTCATGCGGCGGCGCGCACGCTGCAATGCGCACCGGACGAAGTGCTGCACGTGGGCGACGACATGCACCTGGACGTGGTGGGCGCGCTGGACGCCGGTATGCAAGCTGCCTGGATCAACCGCGACGCCAAGGTCTGGAGCCACCCGCACACCCCGCACCTGAGCACGACTGATATGGCGCAGTTGTGCACGGCGCTGGGCTTGATGGCCTGACGGCCGGCGCGCGCCTCAGGGCACCGCGCGCAGTTGCAGCGTGCTGCGGGTGTGGGCGTTCACGTCGCCCGCAGACAAATATTGGCGCACGTACTGCCCACGCGCAAAGGCCTTGGCCTGGTCGGCGTAATGGGCGTCAAACAGCACGCCGCTTTGGCCCACCGGGTTGATGCCCAGCGCTTGACTGGCGTCGGCAAAGTCCACCACGCGCCGGGTGGACGGGCCGTAGCTCACCGCCCAAGGTGCGGGGCCGATGGTGCCCGACAGGTTGTTGGGCACTTCGCGCGCGCCGGGCACCGGCAGCGGACCGATGTTGAATATTTTGTCGAGTGGCTTTTGCTGGCCCAGCGGGTGCTTGTGCGTCACGGTATGGGTTTTGCCCCAGACCCACTGGTTTGTGTCGGGGCCGTAGGTGTTTTTCAGGTGTACCAGCGCGGCCTGCCAGGCGGCCTTGACGGTGTGCGTGCGGGTTTCTATGGCGGGCGTGCCGCGCACGTCCCACCAGGGCGAGTTGGAGTCAGCCAGCAGGCGGGGGAGCGCCTCGTCCAGGGCGCGGGTGCGCAGCAGGGCTTTGAACTGAACTTCGCCCAACTCGTCGGCCATGGCGGTGCGCGCCACCTCATACAGCAGCTGGCTCCACAGCGTGGGCGCCAGGCGGTCTAGGGCAAACTGGCCGTCCCAGTCTTTTAGCGCTTGCACCAAGGCGCGCTCTTGCGGGTCGGTGACCACTTTGCTCAGCACCGGCAACAGGCCGTTCAGCACTTGGGGGGCAAAGCCGGTTTGCGTGTCGAGCTGCATCGTTTGCGCCAAAGCCGTGTCTGCCGGGGCCTTGGCGTTTTGCAGGAGTTGCGTCAGGCGCCTGGCACGCCCCGGCGGGTTGTAGTAACCGGGCACGGCGCGCGCGCCTGCAGGTTGGTGGTTGGCCGAGACGATGTAGCCACGGGCCGGGTTTTCTTCTTGCGGGTTGTCTTTGAAGGGGTAAAAACCGGGCTTGTCCGCCTCGCCCTTGGCGGCGTCCAAGATGAAGGTGGGGTTTACGCCCTTGGGGCGAATGGGCAACTTGGCCGCCGCCCACCAGCCAATGTCGCCCTGAGCATTGGCCCAGACCACGTTCAGGCCGGGAGCGTGGATTTTGCTGGCTGCAGCGCGCGCCTTGTCACGGGTGTTAGCGCGGTTGAGTTCATAAAACGCCTCGAGGACCGGGTTGTTGGTTTCCAAAAAAGCCCACCACATGGCAATCGGTTGCGTGCCCAACGTGTCTTTGTAGGCGTCGTTGATCAGCGGACCGTGGGGGGAGCGGCGCAGGCGCAGCTCCACCGGCGCCTGGCCCTTGACGGCAATGGTCTCAGAACGCTCGCTGAGCTTGACCCAGTTGCCGTGGTGCCAGACTTCGTCGGGCTTGGCGGGGTTCACTTTTTCTGCCACCAGATCAATGTCGTCGTTCTGGAACATGGTCAGGCTCCAGCCGAACTGGCTGTTGTGGCCCAGCAGCGCCACCGGGTTGAGCGCCTGGTAGTGGCCATAAAGTTCAAAACCGGGGCTGCTCAGGTGCGCCTCGTACCAGACCGAAGGCGCCGAATACGCAATATGCGGGTCGCCTGCGAGCATGGGTTTGCCGCTGGCGGTGTGGCGGCCATTGATGACCCAGGCGTTGCTGCCTTCAAAGGCGGGCACGCCGGCCTGCTCCAGCGCGCTTTGGCTGAGCGCTGCGAGTTGGCCCAGCCCTTGCCAGTCGGCTGGGCCCAGTGCGGTTTTGGCATGGAGCTTTGCAAGTGCAGCGCTTTTGCCCGCGCCTTGGGGATGCCAGTCCAGGTCAAAAACGCGCAGGTAATTGGGCCCCAACTGGTCGCGGATCAGCGTCATCACCGGCTCGGTCTTGAAGGCGGCGGCAAAGCTATAAGCCAGGTAGCCCGACACGGCCAGCGTGTCCTGCGGCGTGAAGGGGCGCTTGGGAATGCCCAGCAAGTCAAATTCCATCGGCGCGGGGTGGCCCGCCTGGAATTGGTTGATGCCGTCCAGATAGGCCAACAGCGACTGGCTACCCGGTGCGGCCATGTCCAGGGTCTGCGCTACCCGCTGCGCGTGCTCGCGGATGCCCAGGGTGCGAAGCAGGCGGTCGGTGTCGAGCAGCTTGGGGCCGAGGATTTCGGCCAGTTCACCCATCGCCAGGCGGCGCACCATTTCCATCTGAAACAAGCGGTCTTGGGCGTGGACGTAGCCCAGCGCACGGTACAGATCAGGCTCGTTTTGCGCGGTGATGTGGGGCACGCCGCGCTCGTCGTAGCGCACAGTCACGGATTGCTGCAGGCCGCGCAGGTCCAGGCTGCCGTCGCGCATGGGTTGCTTGCTGTGCAGGTACCAGGCGCCGCCAGCCAGCAGCACCACAAGGGCCGCTGCCAAGAGTTTGACGAAAGTTTTCATGGGCGCGCGCCTTAAGAGAACATTGCAAAAAAGTGCACGATGCTATTGCCGCACGCTCTCTTGGGCCATAGGGCCAGACCCTGAGATTGCGCTAGTTGGCTCCGGCGCACAGCACGTCCTTTTGCCCTAGGGCTTCCAGGCAAAGCCGTCTGCCTCGTCCAGCGCCATAGCCGCCATGAGGCCGCTGCGCACCGCGCCTTCCAGCGTGGACGGGTAGGGCGCGTACAGGTAGTCGCCACAGGCCAGCAAGCCCGGTGCGATGCGCTGGGGCGGACGCGCCAGCCGGGGCGTGCAGGCCAGGGTGGCGCGCTTTTCCACCACGGTTTGCACCGGTACCAGGCGCTGGCCGTCCAGCAGATGTTCGAGCTGGCTGTTTGCTTGGATCAGCACTTTTTCTTCCAATGCCTCGTGCGTGCCCAGGGCAGCGCTCACCACAAAAGCCATCAAACCAGGGGGGCCGCCGAGCTGGCCCCGGTCAAACACAAACTGCGCGGGCAGCTGTGGGCTGTTGGCCAGGGCCAGCATAGGAGCGGGCAGCACCAACCCCTTGGCATGGGCATAAACCGTGGCAATGGCTTCAAATTTCAGCTTTTGGGCCGGGCGAAGCCAGCGTTGCAGGTAAATCGCCAGATTCTTGGGCGCCTCGGGCGCGTATTCGGCCAGAGCTTGCACCGCTTGCGCGGGTGCGGTGGCCCAGACCACGGCGTCAAACGCCTCCTCGCCAACGTGCCACTGTCCCGCAGACCAGCGCGGCGTGGGCGCTCGCTCGCCCAGGCGCACTGCAGCGCCCTGGGCCTGCAGCCAGCGCGCGGCCGCTTGCGGAAACAAAGCCGACAGGTCGGCGCGCGGCAGCAGCAGGTCCGAGCCGGCCCAGGGGCGCTCGGCGGCCACGCCCGGTTCAGCAGCTTCGGGTGTCTTGGGGTGAACCACCGGCTTGAGCGTGTCGTACAGCACCGTCAAAAAGACCTGGCCGCTGGCTTGCTGGGCGGATGTGTTCAGGGCTGACACGCACAGGGGGCTGATGAAAGTGTCCATCACCTGCGGTCGGATGCCGACACAGAGTTCGGCCACGGTGGCTGCTGCGCTGCATTCAAAGTGGGCACGCTGCCAGCGCCGCAGTGCGTTCAGCAGCGACCATTTGTCGCCCAGGCTCCAGCCGCGCGCGCCCAGCACTCCGGCGAGCTGGTTCCAGGGCTGGGGCCAGTCGGGCAGGCGCAGGCCGCTGCCATCTGGAAACTGCAGCGTCAAAGGCAGGCGCAATAGCAGGGTCGCTGGGTCGAGGCCCACAACCCGCATCAGGTCCAGGGTTTCGCGGTAGCCGCCAATCAGAATGTGCTGGCCGTTGTCCAGTGAGGGCGTGCTGCCGTCGGGCAAGGGGTGGGTCACCTCAGGCGCGAGCGTGCGGGCCCGCCCGCCCAAGGTGCGCGACGCTTCCAGCACGGTGACCCGGTGGCCACCCTGGGTGGCGCCCACGGCGGCTGCCAGACCGGCCCAACCGGCGCCTACGATGCAGACTTTTTTGCTTTTCAAAACCGTCCTAGCGCCTGGACTTTCCAGGCCAGCCAGAGTTTGCGCAAGGGCGTGAGCCGCACCCGGCGCTCCAGTACCGGAAAGCGCTGCGCCTCAATCTCGCGCAGCAGGCTGCGGTAAATGCTGGCCATCATCAGGCCGGGCTTTTGGCTGCGGTGGTCAGCCTCGGGCAGCAGGGCAAAGGCCTCGTCGTACAGGGCATGCGCGCGCTGCGCCTGAAAGGCCATCAGCGCCTGGAAACGTTCGGATGGCAGGCGCTTAAGGATCTCGTGCGCCTTCACGTCAAAGCGCTGCAACTCATTGACCGGCAGGTAAATGCGTCCGCGCTGCGCGTCTTCGCCTACGTCGCGGATGATGTTGGTCATCTGCAGGGCTTGGCCCAGGGTGTGGGCGTAAATGGTGGTTTGGGCCTGGGTTTGGCCAAAAATGGCGGCAGCCACTTCACCCACCACACCGGCGACCAGGTGGCAGTAACGCTGCAGGTTGGGGTGGTCTAGGTAGCGGGTTTGCTCCAGGTCCATCTGGCAGCCCTCAATCACGCTTTGCAGGTGGTGTTGCGCAATGCCGTACGTGCCGGTGTGCGGCATGAGCGCTTGCATCACGGGGTGGGTGGGGCGCCCGGCGTAGGCCTGGGCCACTTCGGTGCTCCACCACGCGAGCTTGGTAGCGGCAACGCCTAGGTCCACCGCGTCGTCCACCACGTCGTCCACTTCGCGGCAAAAGGCGTAAAACGCGGTGATGGCCGCGCGCCGGGGCGCAGGCAAAAACAAAAATGCGTAATAAAAACTGCTGCCCGAGGCAGCAGCCTTTTGTTCAACGTACTGCGCCGGTGTCATGGGCTTATTGTCGCTCAGGCGTTCTCGTCGTCTGGCTCATATCCACCCGCTCACATCCATAGCGCGCGCCAGAGCAGCAGCGGCGCATCCCAGGGCCGTAGGCGCGGGCGCGTGTGCAGCACTTGGCCGCCCAGCGCTTCAATCTTGTCCAGAATGCGCAAGCCGCCTTGCACCACCAGGCGCAGCTCCCACCCGGCGCGCCCGGGCACCCGGTGCACCAGGGCGGCACTGCGTTCCATGCGGCTGCGCGCGCTGTGGGCGCAGTGGGCGATCAGCGCGTCGGCGCGTTGCGCCTGGCCCGGGTCTTGCAGGTCCGCCGGGCTCAAATTCCATTGGGCGCAAGCGTCTTGCGCAAAGTAGCAGCGCGCGCGCGGCAGGTCGCGGCTGGGGTCTTGCCAAAAGTTGATGAGTTGCAGGGCGCTGCAAATGCCGTCGCTCCAGGCCAGCGCCTGCGCGTCCGCCACGCCATACAAATGCAGCAGCAAGCGCCCCACCGGGTTGGCCGAGCGTTGGCAATACTCCATGAGCGCGGCCTCGTTGGCGTAGCCGGTACCGTCGCGGGTTTTTTCGATGTCTTGCACAAAGGCGTCCAAGAGCGCGTGCAGCAGCTCGGGCGGCAAATGGTGGCGGGCGACGGCCTGGCGCAGCGGCCCAAACACCCAGGCCCAGCGCCCGTCGGCGGCCACCTGGCCGGCGCAAGCCAAATTCAGCGCGGCGCGGTAGGCCTGTAAATCGGCCAGGCGCTGCGCGGCACTGGCGTCACCCTCGTCGGCCAGGTCGTCGGCCGTGCGGGCAAAGTGGTAAATCGCTGCAATCGGCGCGCGCAGGTGCGCGGGGCACAGCCAAGAGGCTACGGGGAAATTTTCGTAATGGGTGATCGGCGTGACCGCAGGGGTGGGCGCCTGGCTCGGGGGCTGCGGGGGCGGGGCAGGGGAATGGGGCAGCGGCATGGCGGCATTTTGCCTTGGCGGCGTGCCAATGCCCTGCCCGGTGCGAGGGGCAAAGCACTGTGATCCGGCAAAAAAAGTGGGTGCGCTAAAATTACTAACCCGCCGGTCAGTATTTTGTACTCACCGGCACGCCCCGAATTTCCACACGTGACTGCATCGCTTTTATGAACCCAACGCCCATCCTCTCTCAATTGGCCCTGATTGCGGCCGTCACCGCCTTGGCGGCTTGCAGCAAACCTGCGCCCCCGCAAGAGCCGGTGCGTGCCGTCAAAGTTGTGCTTGTGGCCGCTGACGGTATCCGCTCGGGTTATGAATACGCGGCCGAAGTGCGGCCCCGCACCGAGTCGCGCTTGGGCTTTCGGGTGGGCGGCAAGTTGCTGCGCCGCATGGCTGACGTCGGCCAGCACGTGAGCGCAGGCCAAGCGCTGGCGCAGCTCGATGCGCAAGATTTCAAGCTCTCGGTGGACGCCGCGCGCTCCCAACTCGCGGCAGCCGTGGCCAATCGCGATCTGGCGGCAGCCGATTTCAAGCGCTTCAAAGACCTGCGCGAGCAAAACTTCATCAGCGCCGCCGAACTAGAACGCCGCGACGTGGCCCTCAAGGCCGCCCAGTCGCAGGTCGATCAGGCCCAAGCGCAGTTCGCCGCCCAGGGCAACCAAAGCACGTACACCACGCTGGTGGCCGATGCCGCAGGCGTGGTCACAGCGGTAGACGCCGAGCCTGGCCAGGTGCTCGCCGCTGGCACGCCAGTGGTGCGCATTGCCCAAGACGGCGCGCGCGATGTGGTGTTTTCGGTGCCCGAAGATAAAGTGGGCCAAATGAAACTGGGCTCGGCCGTGGAAGTGCGGGCCTGGGCCAGCACTGCGGTTTACCAGGGCAAGGTGCGCGAGGTATCGGCCAGCGCCGACCCGGTGACCCGAACTTTTGTGGTGAAAGTGGCGCTTGCCAGTGCCGACGTGCTGCCGCTGGGCACCACGGTATCGGTGCTGCCGCAGGCGCTGGATCGCTCGGGCCCGGCCGTCATCAAGCTGCCCACCAGTGCTTTGCAGCATGACGGCATGGCGGTGGCGGTGTGGGTGCTAGAGCGCGCCAGCATGACGGTGCGCCTGCAGCCCATTGCCATTGCCACGGCCGACGGCAACGATGTGGTCATTGCCAGCGGCCTGCAACCGGGCATGGAAGTGGTGGCGGCCGGGGTGCATGTGCTCTCGCCTGGCCAAAAAGTGACGGTTTACCAAGAAAAAGCGAGCGCATCCGCCCGGAGCGCTCAGGCTGCAGCCTCGGCAGCAAAGTGAGCGCGGTATGAAACAAGACAATCCCAAAGCAGGCTTTAACCTTTCGCGCTGGGCGCTGGAACACGGCGCGCTGACCCGTTATTTGATGCTAGTGCTGCTGGTGCTGGGCATGGCCTCGTACTTTCAGCTCGGGCAAGACGAAGACCCGCCTTTCACCTTTCGGACCATGGTGGTGCGCGCTTACTGGCCGGGCGCCACGGCGCAGCAAATGGCCGAACAGGTCACCGACAAGATGGAGCGGGCGCTGCAAGAAGTGCCCTTCGCCTACAAAATTCGCAGCTTTTCCAAACCGGGCGAGACCACCGTCTTCTTTGAGGTGAAAGACTCGACCAATGGCGCCCAGGTGGCCAATCTTTGGTATGTGGTGCGCAAAAAGCTCGGGGACATGCGCCACACCCTGCCCTTAGGCGCGCAAGGGCCGTTTTTCAATGACGAGTTTGGCGACGTCTATGGCGTGATTTACGCGCTGGAATCTGACGGCTTCTCGGACCTAGAGGCCAAGGACGCCGCCGACGATATCCGCCAAAAACTGCTGGGCGTGCCCGATGTCAACAAGGTAGAACTGTTTGGCGTCCAGGACGAAAAAATCTACATCGAAATCTCGCAAAGGCGCCTGGCGCAGCTTGGCCTGGACATGAACCAAGTGCTGGCGCAATTGGGCCAGCAAAACGCCATCGAGAGCGCGGGCACGGTGCAAACGCCGCTGGACGTGGTGCAAGTGCGCGTGGCTGGGCAGTTTGAGGCGGTGCAAGAGCTGCGCGCCATGCCGATTCGCGGCAGCTCTGGCAGCCAGTTGCGCCTAGGCGACATTGCCGAGATCAAGCGCGGCGTCATTGACCCGGCGGGTGTGAAGATGCATTTCCAAGGCAAGCAGGTGCTGGGGCTGGGCATTTCCATGAGAAAGGGCGGCGACATCATCGCCATGGGCAAAGCGCTCAAGGCATCCACTGCGTCCATCAATGCCACGCTGCCTGCGGGCTTGCGCCTGGTGGAAGTGCAAGACCAGCCTACGTCCGTGGCCGGATCGGTTAATGAATTTGTGGGCGCGCTCATTGAGGCCATCGTCATCGTGCTGGCGGTGAGTTTTGTCGCCCTGGGCTTTCACAAGCGCCCGGGCCAGCAGCGCTGGTTCCAGCGCTATTACGTCGATGTGCGCCCAGGCCTGGTGGTGGGTATCACCATTCCACTGGTGCTGGCGGTTACGTTTTTGGGCATGTATTACTGGGGTATTGGCCTGCACAAGATTTCGCTGGGTTCGCTCATTATTTCGCTCGGGTTGCTGGTGGACGACGCCATCATCGCGGTGGAAATGATGGTGCGCAAGCTCGAACAAGGCTACGACAAGGTGCGCGCTGCCACCTTTGCCTATGAGTTCACGGCCATGCCCATGCTGACCGGCACCTTGATTACTGCGGTGGGCTTTTTGCCCATTGGCATTGCCAAGTCGGTCACCGGGGAATACACCTTCGCAATTTTTGGCGTTACAGGCTTGGCGCTGATGTTGAGCTGGCTGGTGTCGGTGTACTTTGTGCCCTACCTGGGCACCTTGTTGCTTAAAACCAAGCCCCATGCTGCCGACGAAGACGAAAACGCCCTATACGACACGCCGTTTTACAACGCATTTCGCCGCGCGGTGAACTGGTGCATCTTGCACCGCTGGATCACGATTGGCTTGATGTTTGCCACCTTTGGGCTGGGCATTTTTGGCATGGGCAAGGTGCAGCAGCAGTTCTTTCCGGATTCGAGCCGCCCCGAGGTTTTGCTGGAGCTGTGGTACCCCGAGGGCACGTCATTTGCCGCCAACGAGGCCACCACCGCCCGTGTGGAGGCTCGCATGATGCAAGAGGCCGGGGTGCAAAGTGTGACCACCTGGATTGGCTCTGGCGTGCCGCGCTTTTACTTGCCGATGGAAACCATCTTTCAGCAAAGCAATGTGTCCCAACTCATCATCCTGCCTAAGGACCTGAAAGTACGCGAATCCCTGCGCATCAAGCTGCCCGCGCTCATGGGCGAGGAATTTCCCGAAGTGCGTGCCCGCGTCAAGATTTTGCCCAATGGCCCCCCAGTTTCCTACCCTGTGATGTTTCGGGTAATGGGCCAAGATCCCGAGGTGCTGCGCCAGCGTGCCAACGAGGTCAAGGCTGTGCTGCGCGCCAATGCCAATATGCGTGGCGTCAACGACAACTGGAACGAGCCCGTCAAAGTACTGCGTTTAGAGGTGGACCAGGCCAAGGCGCGCGCGCTGGGCGTGACCAGCCAGTCCATCGCCCAAGCCTCCAAAATCCTGCTCGCGGGCAGCACGGTGGGGCAATTTCGCGAGGGCGATAAGCTGATTGACATCGTCTTGCGCGGCCCCTTAAACGAGCGCAACGCCATTTCTGACATCGGCAACGCCTACTTGCCCACAGCCAGCGGCAAGTCCATTCCCTTGACGCAAATCGCCAAACCCAGCTTCGCATGGGAGCCTGGCGTGCTCTGGCGCGATGGCCGCGACTACTCCATTACCGTACAGGGCGACATTGCCGAAGGCCTGCAAGGCGCCACCGTGACCGCCCAGTTGCTGCCCGAGCTCAAGCGCCTGGAGGCCAGTTGGAAGTCCAGCGGCTCTGAGGCTTACCGGATTGAGGTGGCTGGCGCGGTAGCCGAAAGCAGCAAGGGATCGAGCTCAATCGCCGCAGGCGTGCCCATCATGCTGTTCATCACCTTCACGCTGCTGATGCTGCAACTGCACAGTTTCAGCCGCGCCATGCTGGTGTTTTTGACCGGCCCCTTGGGCATTGCCGGCGTGGCCGCAGCGCTGTTGATTTCGGGCCGACCCTTTGGCTTTGTGGCGCTGTTGGGCGTGATTGCGCTCATGGGCATGATTCAGCGCAACTCCGTCATCCTGATCGACCAGATTGAGCAAGACCGCGCCAACGGCGTGCCGGCCTGGGAGGCGATTGTGGAATCGGCGGTGCGCCGCTTGCGCCCCATTGTGCTCACCGCTGCCGCCGCCGTGTTGGCCATGATTCCGCTGTCGCGCTCGGTGTTTTGGGGCCCGATGGCGGTGGCCATCATGGGTGGCCTGATCGTGGCCACGGTGCTGACATTGCTGGCGCTGCCCGCCATGTACGCGGCCTGGTTTCGCGTGCACCGGGACGCCGTGCCGACGCAGGCTAAAATACTCGGCTGACCGATTTCAAAGGTCCAACCCTGACAGCGCGCTCCAAGGCGAGTCTGACGAGGTTGGTCCCTGATTTTTTATTGCGCGGGTGGCGAAATTGGTAGACGCACCAGGTTTAGGTCCTGACGGTAGCAATACTGTGCGGGTTCGAGTCCCGCCCCGCGCACCATCCTTGAGTACTAGATTTCCCACTTTTCGGGCACGCACAGCCGCACACGGCGGGCGCTGCCCTTGACCTTTAGGAGCATTTGAATGACTGTTATCGTTGAAACCCTGGAAAAGCTCGAACGCAAAATCACCTTGAACCTGCCCGTAGAGGTCGTTCAGTCCGAAGTCAGCGCACGCCTGCGCAAAATGGCCCGTACGGTAAAGATGGATGGCTTTCGTCCCGGCAAAGTGCCTATGAACGTGGTCACCCAGCGCTATGGCTATCAGGTGCATTACGAAGTGATGAACGACAAGGTCGGTGAGGCCTTTTCCGCCGCCGCCAACCAAGCCAAGCTGCGTGT
>CAMDHS010000027.1 GCA_945898115.1 Comamonas sp. lk | reverse complement strand
TGTGGGCTAAATCTCGGGGATACAGGGAGTGGGGAATGAAATGATCCACGTCTGCATCTGCAACCTTGCCGCTGCAATAGAAGCACCTGCAGTTGGACAGGCGCTTGAGACCCTCCCCAATGATCAGGAGCGCCTTGCGAGGCGTTTGGAACAGGAACGATTCCAAATCATCGTTTGCGCCCAGAACGGCGTGGTTCAGCTTGTTGCCCTTGATGTGACCAATCCAGTGGCTGCGGGCCAACTGCTGAACCAACGGCTGGAACCGGCGTAGGCAATAGGCCACGCCGGGCAGTAGCGTGATGCTGTCCGCACCGGACTGAAACAGGAACTGGTCTCTTGTTCCGCCAAGGTTCTGCATATGAAACACCGGCTTGTCCACAACGATGCGGGTGACCTTTGTCAGGAGCGACTTAAATCCGTCCACCGACCGTGCCGCGAAGGCCGTGGTGGCGTGGGTCTGTCCTCTGAATTGGGCAATCAGGCTTATCACTGCGGCCTGAGTTCCACTGTTCTGGATCAGCAAGGCATCGTTCCTATAGGGAGCAGACTGTTGCCAGTACAGGTCGACGAACTTTGCGCCGAGACTGCGATGGGGAATAACTAGTGGTTGGTCATCATCCCGGCCTGCCTCAACGGCGATGTCTGCGATGGCAATCAGTAGGGCGTACTTGTAGCTGGCAGAGAAGTCGCCCTCGGCGAATAGCCGCTGGATCTTGTTCAGGAAGCTAAGCTGAAACTCGGGTGTGGTCACCGCTTGCTCCAGTAATCGGCCTTCTCTGGGATGATCCACCGAACCCCGCCACGTGGATCTGGCAGGTCTGCCTTGTATCTGGGGATCAGGTGGATGTGCAGGTGGGGAACGGTCTGGCCTGCAGCCGGGCCATCGTTGATGCCAATGTTGTAGCCGTCAGGCTTGAACTCAGCATCAATTACAACCTTTGCGCGCTCTAGGAGCGCCATTAGGTCTTCCCGTTCATCTGCGTTCAAGTCAAAGAACGAGCCAATGTGGCGCTGGGGCATCACCAAGGTGTGACCCGGGGAAATCGGGAAGCCGTCCCTTATCACTACACCGTACTGACTGGCATCAATGATTCGGGACTCTGGCAGGGTGCAAAAGGCGCAAGGCTTTTCAGTCATGCCTGCGACGATACCGCAACTCAGACCAAACGCAGGAGAACCAAGATGAGAACAGTTGCTGCATTGGGGCAGTAATGAAACAGCAAACCGATGACTTCCAGCACAACGCCAAGGTGTATCGCCCCAGAGGGGCGGGAGTGAATTGCCATACTTTGTAATGGCTGCACTGAGTAACCGGCCCAGAAAGGGGACTAGCCTCAAACATCGCCGCGAATCGGTTTTAAGCAGCGGCGTGAGCGAAAATATGCCGCATTAATTCATGGGTAAGGGGTGGGGTGCATCGAGGCTAAAAAATCGCATTTACAAAGATGGGAATTTTTTGAGTAGGTAGCGGCTGGCCCTGCCCCTCACGCCTTTAAAGGTTTGTGCCAACAGACCGCGTTCGCAAAACTCTTTAAGTAGGTTGTTTGCGAAGGTATGGGAAATTCCGATGGCTTTACCGGCGGTGTGGCAGTCCAGAAAGAACGGTTCACTGCCTTGCTGGGCCTGCAACTTTGAACAAAGGTTATACAGCTTTTCGGCGGTTGATCCAAGTTCAGTTACCGGAATTGGTTGCTGGTCGGCTTCCAACCCTGCGACGATTTTATCCATGATTCCAGTGGGGTACTTGATGTTGCGCCACGCGGACTTGAAATCTAACCATGTTTCAAGGAACTCCTTTGTCCTTATGTTCGGCAGTACCTGCCGATGCCACTCAGTCACAGTCCCTTTCATTGCTTCAACTTCAGCCCCGGGGTGACTACTTTTTAAATGCCTTGCGAGAAAAAATAGGCACTTGTTCCTTTGCCCGAACCCGGTTGGTACTGACTCCGAGGGGAAGGTCTGGTCACTTGCAAATTCAGCATGCCCCACAGAAGAATAGAAATCTATATCTTCTTTTGCTTCAGTTACTTCTGTCTCTTCTGTAAACTCAGTTCCACCCAGTCTTTGGTGCAGCTCACGGTAGCCGTGCAGTAGGGCCAGCGGCCCAGCCCTCAGTGCATGACCGGTAACGGTAAGGTATCGAGCAGTTGAGTACAGTTCAACCCCTAACCCGTTCAAGGTTCGATTAATTCCTCTGCGGGGTGGGTCTTGCACATAGCCAAAGCCACGAAGGCCATTCCTGCTGGGCGATAGCTCAATGTATTGGCAGCCTATGGTTTGCATCAGCGCCATAGACTCGTCCGACGGCTTGCCGTCAATTACGCAGTCGTCCAAGTCAATTCCCACGATGCCGTCACCGGCTAGCACAAACGCAACACCTTCAAAGCCGCCTTCTTCATAGGCGATATAGGCTTGCTCATAACTTGCCCACGTTTTTGGGTCAATAGAACTTGCCATACTGTTGGGGAATTTCGCGTCCCAAGGTTTTTTACTGCCTCGCCATACGATCCATCTATTCAGCGCTTTCAATCGCTCTGGTATCTGTTCAAAAATTGGTTCCAAGTACAAGGGCGCTTGCGCGTGAGGGTGACAGGGGCCACTATTGAAGTTACTTTGATTTTCAGGATCAGTGTCTCTTCCGATACGTTGATCCGTAAACGGAGTTGCCAATTTGTTGGGTGTCATTTGCATACTTTTGGAATAGGCTATGCAGACGAAAAGAGGTCTGCACAGCAATTGCTGAACAAGCCTGCGACACCTTTGACAACTAGCGGTTTTCGGTTGTCTCCATTTATCTCCACAATTGGTGGGAGTCCGCATGTATGCGACCGCTTACCAGTAGCGGTCAAACAAGGGGATACTGGGCTTTAGAACTGCTCCCCCGCGTTGGTAAGACGCTGCTGTAGTCGTAGCTGGATCTTAGTGAATTCTTGACAAGCTGACAAAAAGTTTTGTTTCATGCGATGTATTTGTATCTTATTAACAACTATGTTTAAACACATAAGTCAACCGAGTTTTAACGCAAGCAATAATGGGCTGGGATGGTAATAGCGCTGAAGCATCCGAAGGCTCTTGTGTCCGGTGACGGCTGATAGTTCAATGAGGTTTGGGAGCTTGTTTGCAATGCTTGTAATTGCGTTGTGACGTAAGTCATGAAAATGTACGTCCGTTAATCCGCTACGGTTGACTGCGCGTTTAAACGCTGCTGCGAGGGCGTGGTACGTGATTGGGAATACCTTTCCGCTGATGTGGCGAGGCAACTGGGCCAAAGTACTAACTGCACGCAAGGAAAGTGGAACGGTGCGAGCTTCACCATTTTTTGATGTGTGTAGCTGTGCGGTCTGATGGTGCAACTCAATGTCACGCCATTCAAGTGCAAGTAGCTCTCCCCGACGCATAGCAGTCTCCAACGCAAGTATTACTATCGGCTCAACCCATCGGCTCTGGCGGCCTCTTGGTTTAACTGCACAAAGAAGCTTTGCCTGCTCCTCAGTAGTCAAAATGCGATTTCTTCCCGGAGGACTCGCGGGCTTCCTCACATCCGCCAGTGGATTTTGCATGTGGATTCCCCATTCACGCCGCGCATGGTTGATGACACTGGAAAGGTAGGCAAGCTCCCGGATCACCGTGCCAGCACAAACTTCCTGCAGTCGGTCATCTCTGTGTTTGCCAAGCAACTCGGGCGTAAGGTTGGATAGCGCAAGCTTGGAAATCTCACGCCGGGAAATGGCGTTCAGGCGTATGGTGTCTTCCCTAGCCCCCTTCATAGCCGGAAGCACTTCCCTAACGTACCGGTCGATAAGGTTACGCAGCGTGGTTCGTTGCGCCCCGGTGGCGCTAACGTAGCTCCCTTTGTCAATTTGAACTTCCACAGACCGCGCCCACCGCTCCGCGTCGTGGCGCGTTAAGAAGCTTTTGGTCTGTTCCGGTGTGCCTTTACGGCGAACACGCGCCTGCCAGCGGTTGGCGCGAAAGCGAAAAGTAGCCATTTCATTCCTTCAGTGGGACAGGAATGGGACAGACTCCAATAATCGGTTCTCTTTTTTGAAACCCCCGTCAGGCATCGCCGCAGTTGCGTCGATTTTGCAAACGCAGAAAAAGCCTTCTAATTCAAAGACTTACAGCGCATTCACAAAACTCCCACTCTTGCCCCCATGCTTTTCGCGCAGGGTAATTCCGTGCATCACCATGCCGCGGTCTACGGCTTTGCACATGTCATAGATGGTGAGCAGACCGATTTGCACGGCGGTGAGTGCTTCCATTTCCACGCCGGTGGGGCCTACGGTTTCGGCGGCGGCGGTGCAGCGCACGCCGTCAAAGCCGTCGGCGTCCATGTGGGCGATGGAAAATTCGACCGCCACACGGGTCAGCGCCAGCGGGTGGCACAGGGGGATGAGTTCGCTGGTTTTTTTGGCCGCCATGATGGCCGCAATGCGGGCGACGCCCAGCACGTCGCCTTTTTTGGCCGTTCCGGCCGCAATCAGGGCGCGTGTGCTGGCCAGCATTTCGATGCGGCCGGTGGCAATGGCGATGCGCTTGGTGCTGGCCTTGTCGGCCACGTCCACCATGTGGGCCAGGCCTTGGGAGTCGAAGTGGGTGAGTTGGTTCATGGGCGAAGTGGGGGCAAAAAAACAAACAAAAAACGGGCGGGCAAGGCTTGCGCGACAAGGCTGCATCGGGCCTGGCGTTCGCCACAGCCCAGCGGTCATCATACGGCGCCGCCCGTGGCGGTCCGCGTCGCGCCGCATGTGCCAAGTCAGCACGCGCGCTGGGGTGGTGCGGAAATAAAGCGCGCATTTACCAAGGCTTCACCAATCAAGTGCATCATTAGGGGATGAGAAAAAAGGACGACCGCCAGACGACGCGCACGCACGGGGGGCGCGGCGGGCCAAAGTTGCTAGCTGCCGCTCTGGCGCTGGCGCTGGTCTGGCCGGTCGGCCCGCTGCAGGCGCAAAGCTTGGCGTCGGCCGAAACCGTGCCCGCCAACTCGCTGCCCCACCTGGGCGACGGCACCGAAATGTCGCCGGCGATGGAGCGGCGCTTGGGCGACAGCATTGCGCGCAGTCTGTACCGGGACAGCGACTATGTGGACGATCCGGTCACCATGGAGTATTTGCAAAGCCTGTGGCAGCCGCTGTTGGCCGCATCGCGCGCTCGCGGCGAGATGCCGCCCGAGATTGCTGACGCCTTTGCCTGGGAGCTGCTGCTTGGGCGCGATCGCTCGGTCAACGCCTTTGCCCTGCCCGGGGGCTACTTTGGCGTGCACCTGGGGCTGGTGGGCGTGGTGAGCAACCGCGACGAGCTGGCCTCGGTGCTGGGCCACGAGCTTAGCCACGTGACGCAGCGCCACATTGCCCGCAATATGGCGCACCAAAGCGCGCAGGCGCCCTGGATGATGGGCGCCATGATTTTGGGCATGCTGGCGGCCAGCAAAAGCACTTCCAACAACCAAGCCGCTAGCGCATTGATTACCGGCGGGCAGGCCGCCGCTGCGCAAAGCCAGCTCAATTTCTCGCGCGACATGGAGCGCGAGGCCGACCGCATCGGCTTTGGCGTGATGACGCAGGCCGGCTTTGCACCCCAGGGTTTTGTGGGCATGTTCGAGAAGCTGCAGCAGGCCAACCGCCTCAATGACAGCGGTGGCTTTCCCTACCTGCGCACCCACCCGCTGACCACCGAGCGCATCTCGGACATGCAAAACCGCATTGGCGCGCTGGGTGGCGCTGGCACAAGCGCCCCAGCGGCAGGGCAAAAACCCGACTTTGAGCCGCAACTGGTGGCCGCCCGTGCGCGCGTGCTGTCCAACAGTGGCGTGGACGCGCTGCGCCTGTGGTCGGCCGATGTGCAGCCCGATGTGCTGTCGGCAAAGCCCGCAGCCCAGCAGGCGGGGGCTTTGTACGGTGCGTCGCTGGCTGCGCTCAAGCTGCGCGACTTTGGCTCTGCCAAGGCCCTGTGCACGCAACTGCAGCAGCTGCTGGCGCGCTTGGGCGCCGACGGCCGCTTGGGCCGTTTGCTGGAAGCCGAGTTGGCGCTAGGCCTGGGCGAAGCCGTGCGTGCCGAGGCGTTGCTTGCCAGCAGTGCAGCCAAGCCCACCGCCCGCTTAGGCCGAGCCGAGCTGGCGCTGCTGTCGCAAGCGCAAATTCAGACCGGTCGGGAGCCGTCCCAAACCCAGGCCGCCGAGCGGCTGCGCGAATGGGTGGCCATGCACCCGCGCGACGTAATGGCCTGGCGCCTGTTGGCCAGTGTGTACGAGGTGCAGGGCCGCAACGTGGCCGCAGTGCGCGCCCAAGCACAGGCCGACGGGCTGGAACAAGACTGGCCCGCCGCGCTGGGGCGCCTGCGCGCCGCGCAAGACATGGTGCGCGCCAGCCAGTGGGGCGCCATGGGCCCGGACCACCTGGAGGCGGCAATAGTGGACACCCGAACCCGAGAGGTGACCCAGCTACTGCGGGAACAAGCGCTCCAGCGCTAGGTTGATCACCATGCCAATGGCGGTGTACATGAGTGAGCCCAAGAGCGCCGCACCAAAGCCGTCCACATGAAAGCCGTCCAGCAGGCTGGCCGCGCTCCAAAACATAAGGGCGTTGATGACAAACAGGAATAGGCCCAAAGACAGCACCGTGACCGGAAAGGTCAGCACCACCAAAATCGGGCGCAGCAGCGCGTTAAACAGCCCCACCACCAGCGCGGCCAGCATGGCTTGGCCGAAGCTGCTGATCTGTACGCCGTTGTAAAACTGTGCAATGGCCAGCAGGGCGGCTGCATGGAGCAGCCATTTGCTAATGAGTTTCATAGGAGACCAGCATAGCGTGCGCCTGCGCGCTCTTTTGCCACCGGGGCCGACGCCTCTGGGCGTGGCCTTGACACAGATCAGCCCTGGTCGCTCGCGGCCTTGCGCTTGTGCCAGCGCCCGGCCAGCAGCACACCGGCCACGGTGATGATGTAAATGCCCCAGCGCGCAAACTGCTGGTCTTGGGTGAGGCCGGTTTTGGCGTTGCCCAGGTAGTCAGCCAGCAGAGGCTCAGACACCAGCATTTGCGCGGCAGTAAATGCCAGCACCGCAGCGCCAATAGCAATGATGGAGGGAAAGCGCTCCACCAACTTGAGCACCACGCTGCTGCCCAGCACCACGATGGGAATGCTCACCAAGAGCCCGATGACCACAAGGTCAAAGGCGCCATGCGCCGCACCGGCCACACCCAGCACGTTGTCCACGCCCATCAGGGCGTCGGCCACGATGATGGTTTTCATGGCGCCCCAAAAGGTGGTGGCGCTTTCGCCGTGTGCATCACCGCCGCCATCGTCGGCTAAAAGCTTGTAGGCAATCCACACCAGGCCCAGGCCGCCAGCAAGCATCAGTCCAGGAATTTGCAGCAACCAGACCACGCCCACCGTCATGGCCGAGCGCACCACGATGGCACCCACCGTGCCCCAGATGATGGCCTTGCGCTTGAGTTGGGCCGGTAAATTGCGCGCGGCCAGTGCGATAACGATGGCGTTGTCGCCAGCGAGCACCAGGTCAATGAGCACAATGGCCATCAGTGCGGACCACCAAGGAGTTGAAAACATTTCCATGAACAAAGAACTTTCTAAGGGGAGCAAATTGCAAAACAGTCAATAATAAAAGTTTGGCGATTGGCCTTTTCAGGCTTAGGGGGTTACGGAAATACGAGCGTGGCAGATCCAACTCTGCTTCAACCAGAATCAGATTACGGAAACAAATTCAATCGCTCTGGCGCTCGCCGCCCCGGCATGAACCATCGGGGCTATACCGCCCGCGTTGAATGCGATGAACGCGACGATATTTTTGTGAGAAGAATTTGGGGTATTCGCGCCATCATCAGTTTTCATGGCGATACGGTGGGAGCTCAAATCCGGATTCGTACTCGCGGTGGACGATTACCTCAAGGAGTGCAAGGAAACGGGCCAAAACCCTGAAAAGCCAGCATCAGCCAAGCTCTTGCTTGGGCTGCCGCCAGAGTTGCATGGCCACGCCATGGTCTTTGCGCAGGGCTCGCGCAAAAACCTCAACCGGTGGGTCAATGAAGTGTTGCAACGCGCACTGGCCGCAGGTTAATGCCCGCCCCGCTATCATCGCGCCTCTCTACCAAAGGCTCCATGGCAGGCATTCACATTACCGATATCGAATCGGCCATCAATTACTGGCGCGCCAAAGAGCCCTCGCCTGACGGAGTGGCGCTGCCTTCGGCCACCCGCGCGCTGGCCGAGGTGTATGCGCTCTTGGTCTACCACCACGAAACCGAGGCCGACGAGGCCAGCATGCCCGCCATGGCGCATGCCGCTTGGATGGACTGGTATGCCAGCACGCCGGATACGCCCTGCATCGCCATTTGCTCCACCAGCCAAGGCGACGAGGAATGCAAGGGCTGTGGCCGCAGCTTCCTCGAAGTCCAGCACTGGCCGCAAATGTCGCCCGCCGAAAAGCGCGGCACCTGGCGGCGCATTACCTTGGAGTGCAGCGCCTGGCGCTTTAACAAATACGCCGAGCGCGCCGCCGAAGGCCCGCAGGCCGTGAGCAACTGATGGCCGCGCCCCGCTGGAGGCCCAGCGCCACCGTGGCCGCCGTGGTCGAGCACCAGGGCAAATTCCTGCTGGTCGAGGAGCACACGCCTGAGGGCCTGCGCCTGAACAATCCCGCAGGCCACATGGATCCCGGCGAGTCGCCCCAAGAGGCCTGCGCCCGCGAAACACTGGAAGAAACCGCCTTCGCCTTCACGCCCAGCGCACTGGTGGGCGTGTATCTATCGCGCTTTGAGCGCCCGCCCAGCGCATCGCGGCCCAAGGGCGAGGACATCACCTATTTGCGCTTTGCCTTTTGCGGCACTCTGGGCGCCTTGGAGCGCGGCCGCCGGCTGGACTACGGCATTGTGCGCACGCTGTGGCTCAGTGCCGACGAGATCCGCGCCAGCCACGCGCTGCACCGCAGCCCGCTGGTGGTGCAGTGCATGGAAGACTATCTGGCGGGCAAGCGCTACCCGCTGGGTCTGGTGACTACCGACGCCAGCATCTACCGGGGCCGCTAGGGGCTCACTGCCGGGTCATTGCGAGCGAAGCGCGGTAATCCAAGGGCCCCATGGATAGCCACGTCGCTGCGCTCCTCGCGATGACGGTGCTTGGCGCTGTGCCCTTCACGATGACGGAGGCTGGCTCGTCATTGCGAGCAAAGCGCGGCAATCCACGGGCCCCATGGATCGCCACGTCGCTGCGCTCCTCGCGATGACGGTGCTTGGCGCTGCGCTCCTCGCGATGACGGGCTGATTCAGGCCCCAGGCCTAAAATCAGCAGATGAACCAGCCAGCCGCCCCGTCCGTAAAAAAACAACGCATTGTGGTGGGCTTGAGTGGTGGCGTGGATTCTGCGGTGACCGCCTATTTGCTCAAGCAACAAGGCCACGAGGTGGTGGGCATCTTCATGAAAAACTGGGAAGACGATGACCGCGCGGCCGACGCCGACAACCCCAGCGCTGACCCCGGCTACTGCACCTCCAACATCGACTTTGTGGACGCCGCCGCCGTGGCTGACGTGCTGGGCATTGAGATTGAGCACGTCAACTTTGCCGCTGATTACAAAGACCGGGTGTTTGCCGAATTTGTGCGCGAATACCAGGCCGGGCGCACGCCCAACCCCGATATCTTGTGCAACGCCGAGATCAAGTTCAAGGCTTTTTTGGACCACGCGCTGCGCCTGGGGGCCGAAAAAATCGCCACCGGCCACTATGCCCGCGTGCGCCACAACCCGGCCACCGACCGCTTTGAGTTGCTCAAGGGACTGGACGCGTCCAAAGACCAGAGCTATTTTTTGCACCGCTTAAACCAGGCGCAGCTGTCTAACACTCTGTTTCCCGTGGGCGAACTGCACAAGACCGAGGTGCGGCGCATTGCCGACGAGATCGGATTGCCCAACGCCAAGAAGAAAGACTCCACTGGCATCTGCTTTATTGGCGAGCGGCCGTTCCGTGAGTTTTTGAACCGCTATATCGCCATGGCGCCGGGGCCTATCAAAAACCCCAAGGGCCAGACCATTGGCGAGCATGTGGGCTTGTCGTTTTACACCCTGGGCCAGCGCCAGGGACTGGGCATTGGCGGGTTGAGAGCGCGCGGCGCGCAAAAGGGCGGCGGCGAACATGCGCCCTGGTTTGTGGCACGCAAAGACCTGCAAACCAACACCTTATGGGTGGTGCAAGGCCACGACCACCCTTGGCTGCTGTCGCACGCGCTGACGGCGCTCGACGCAAGCTGGGTGGCTGGCAGCGCACCTGCGCCCAGCACCACCCTGGCAGCCAAAACCCGATACCGCCAAAGTGACAGCCCTTGCACGCTGGCAGCATTGCCCGAGCATGAAGATGGCGCCACCGAAGCCGCATTCGCCCTGCACTTTGCGCAGCCGCAGTGGGCCGTCACGCCGGGCCAGTCTGCGGTTTTGTACGACGGCGATGTGTGCCTGGGCGGCGGGGTGATCGAGCACACGCTGGCGCTTGACGCTGCAAGGTAACTTCTGGCCACTTCCGGCCCTTGTGGCGTGTAAAAATGCCCGCTTCCCCCACAAGAAGACCACCAGGAGTTATTCCATGATCCGTCGTGCCACCAAGATCGTCGCCACCCTCGGCCCCGCCTCCAGTGACCCGGAGATGCTCGAAGCTCTGATCCGCGCAGGCGTGGACGTGGTGCGCCTGAACTTCAGCCACGGCACAGCGCAAGACCACATCGACCGCGCCCGCCTGGTGCGCGAAGCGGCCCAGCGCGCCGGGCGCGAAGTGGCCATCATGGCCGACCTGCAAGGCCCCAAGATACGGGTTGGCAAGTTTGCCGAGGGCAAGGTGTTTTTGGAGCACGGGCAAAAATTCATTCTGGATGCGGCGCGGGTCGAGCTAGGCGACATTGACGCCGTGGGCCTGGACTACAAAGCCCTGCCTGAAGAAGTCAAGTCCGGTGACGTGCTCTTGCTCAACGACGGCCTCATCGTGATTACCGTGGACGCGGTGGTGGGCCAGCAGGTGCACACCACGGTCAAGCTCGGGGGCGAGTTGTCTAACAACAAGGGCATCAACAAGCAAGGTGGCGGCCTCACAGCCCCTGCGCTCACCGCCAAAGACATGGACGACATCCGCACTGCGATGAGCTTCCAGGCCGATTACGTGGCCGTGAGTTTTCCGAAAAACGCCACCGACATGGAAATGGCGCGCCAACTCTGCAACGTGGCCGCAGCCCAGTACAACCACAAGCCCGGCCTGATTGCCAAGATCGAGCGCGCCGAGGCGATCCCTAAGCTGCTGGAGATATTGCTGGCCAGCGACGGCATTATGGTTGCGCGCGGTGATTTGGCGGTAGAAGTGGGTAACGCTGCTGTACCTGCGCTGCAAAAACGCATGATCAAGCTCGCCCGTGAGCACGACAAGGTGGTTATTACCGCCACGCAGATGATGGAGTCCATGATCACCAACCCGGTGCCCACCCGCGCCGAAGTGAGCGACGTGGCCAACGCGGTGCTCGACGGCACCGACGCGGTGATGTTGTCGGCCGAAACCGCCGCTGGCAAATACCCGCTGGAAACGGTGAAGGAAATGGCGCAAATCTGCCTGGCCGCCGAGAGCGGCGAGGGCCCGCGCCTGGACGCCGACTTCATCGGCAAGACCTTTGCCCGCATCGACCAGGCTATCGCCATGGGCGCGCTGTTTACCGCCCACCACATGGGCGCCAAGGCGATTGTGGCCATGAGCGACAGCGGCTCGACCGCGCTGTGGATGAGCCGCCATCTGATTCAGGTGCCGATTTATGCCCTGACCCCGAGGGTGGTGAGCCAGCGCAAGATGACGCTCTACCGCAATGTGCGCCCGCTTTTGATGGGCAACGTAGCGGACCGTGACGACGCGCTGCGTGACGCCGAGCAGCAGCTCAAAAACCTGGGCATCGTGGCCACTGGTGACGTCTATGCGATTACCTGCGGCGAGCCCATGGGCGCGCCCGGCGGCACCAATATGCTCAAAATCTGCCGCGTCTCCTAAATCTTGTCGGCCTGTGCTGCGCCCGCAAGGGCTGCGGCGCAGGCAAAACCTCGGGAATACTCCAATTATTTGGCGCAGGGGCTGAGGCTAAAATCTGCTACAGGTAGCAAAGTTACCAAGCAGTTACTAACCCCCGGAGAACCCTATGGCACTCGTTTCCTTGCGCGAATTGTTGGACCACGCCGCTGTTGAAGGCTACGGCATCCCTGCATTCAACGTCAACAACCTGGAGCAAATCCAGGCGGTCATGGAGGCGGCCAAAGAAGTGGGTGCTCCCGTCATCCTGCAAGCCAGCGCCGGCGCACGCAAGTACGCAGGCGAAGCCTTCATCAAACACCTGGTTGCCGCTGCAGTGGAAACCTATCCCCATATCCCGCTGGTCATGCACCAAGACCACGGCCAAAGTCCGGCGGTATGCCAAGGCGCGATAGACCTGGGGTTTAGCTCGGTGATGATGGACGGCAGCCTAGAGGCCGACGGCAAGTCGATTGCCAGCTATGAGTACAACGTCGAGGTGACGCAAAAAGTAGTGGCCATGGCACACGCGCGTGGCGTGACGGTAGAAGGCGAACTCGGCTGCCTTGGATCGCTCGAAACCATGCAAGGCGACAAGGAAGACGGCCACGGCACCGACGCGGTGATGACCATGGACCAGCTGCTGACCGACCCCGAACAAGCGGCTGATTTTGTGCAGCGCACCCAGCTCGACGCACTGGCCATTGCCATCGGCACCAGCCACGGCGCCTACAAGTTCACGCGCAAGCCCACAGGCGACATTTTGGCCATTGAACGCATCAAGGAAATCAACCGCCGCTTACCCAACACGCACTTGGTGATGCACGGCTCATCTAGCGTGCCGCAAGACCTGCTGGCCATCATCAACCAGTACGGCGGCAAGATGAAAGAGACCTACGGCGTGCCGGTGGAAGAGATCCAAAAAGCCATCAAGTTTGGCGTGCGCAAGATCAACATCGACACCGATATCCGTCTGGCCATGACCGCTGCCTGCCGCAAGTTTTTGTGGGAGAACCCTGACAAGTTTGACGCCCGCGAATGGCTCAAGCCTGCCCGCGAAGCGGCAAAGCAGATTTGCAAACAGCGTTTCCTGGAGTTTGGCTGCGAAGGCCAGGGCGCCAAGATCAAGGGCGACAGCCTGAGTGTGGTGGCCGCCAAGTACAGCCGGGGCGAACTGGCCCAGCTCGTGAACTAAGCGCAGCGCGCACCCTTGCGCTACATGAAGAAGCCGCCGCAAGGCGGCTTTTTTGCGACTGCTGCGCTGCCCGGCGGGTCGGTCAGTTCCGCGAACGGGCGGTTCAGGGCAAACCCCAGATTGATCGCTTCTACAATTGGCATTTATGGTGTCAAAAGATAGGAGATGCGCATGCTTTCTTTGCCCCCCGCTCGCCGCCAGGCAGAGCTACCCCTACCCGCAAGCGGCTTAGAGTTGCCGCCATGAACGCGCTGGCCCAAAACCTTCTGGCCGCGCACTATGGCGGTCACCCCTGGTCCTTGGTGTTTCTTGGTGTGCTGGGGGTGATGACCCTGGTTCCTGGTTTGATCCACCATTTTTTCCGCGACGGGGGCGCCGAGTCGATTGCCGGCTTGCGGCTTGGCGAGCAGCGGGAACTGGTTATTGGCGTGTTTGGCTGGCTGGGCGCGACACAAATCGCCTGGGGTTTGCTGATCCTGGCGGTGGCGGGGCATTACCAGATGCTTGCGCCTTTGGTGCTGCTGTTGCTCGTGATCGAACGCAGTCTGTTGGTGGTGCGCTGGTGGAACCCGCGGCGCCCGCCCGCCCATCGGCCGCCAGAACATTACGCGAGCCTGGTCTTGTTGCCCGTGGGCGTGGTGTTTTTCGTGTTGGCCCTGCCTGTCGCAGTGGCGCCCATCGCCTGAAACCCGCTACGCCAAGCCCGCAGCCACGCCCTGGCGGTGGACTGTCTCCCGGGAATGCGCGCACCGAAAGCGCAGTGCCAAGCCCAGCTTGAGCCTGACTTGCGATAATTGGGGCCCGCAGCGAAATTGTGTTTCGCTGCGGGCTTTTCATTTATCGGACACCATGACTTCTGCCCTGCACACTTCTGCCCTTAAATCCCTCACTTTGCTGGCGCGCGGCAAGGTTCGTGACAACTACGCGGTGGGCACCGACCGCATCCTGATGGTCGCCAGCGACCGCCTGAGCGCGTTTGACGTGATCATGGGCGAGCCTATTCCGGGCAAGGGCGCGCTGCTAACGCAAATGGCGCTGTTCTGGTTTGAAAAACTCGGCCCCAACGGCCTCAACATCTGCCCCATCCACCTCACTGGCGAGGCCCCCGAAAGCGTGGTCACGCCCGAAGAAGTGGCCCAAGTCACCGGCCGCTCCATGCTGGTCAAGCGCCTCAAACCCCTGCCGGTAGAAGCCGTGGTGCGCGGCTACCTGGCGGGCAGCGGCTGGAAGGAATACCAGCACAACGGCGCGGTCTGCGGCGTGGCGCTGCCCCCGGGCCTGAAAAACGCGTCCAAACTCCCCGCGCCGATTTACACCCCAGCGGCCAAAGCGGCCGTGGGCGACCACGACGAGAACATCACCTTCGAGCAAACGGTGGAAATGATTGGCGCAGACCTGGCCACCCGTATCCGCGACCTGAGCATTGCGCTCTACCAAGCGGCAGCCGAGTTTGCGCTGACCAAGGGCATCATCATTGCCGACACCAAGTTTGAGTTTGGCCTGGACGCCGACGGCACCTTGACGCTGATGGACGAAGTGCTCACGCCCGACTCATCGCGCTTTTGGCCGCAAGAAAGTTACCAAGAAGGTACCAACCCGCCAAGCTACGACAAGCAGTTTGTGCGCGACTGGTTAGAGACCGCCCTGGTGGATGGCAAGCCCTGGGACAAAACCCCGCCCGCCCCGCGCGTGCCCGATGCGGTGATACAGAAGACGGCTGCCAAATACCAAGAGGCTTTGCAGCGGCTGACGGCGTAAGGGCGCTCTCGCTGATCGCCAACAGGCCATAGCCCGTTCCGGAATAGGTGCGCCTCGCGATGGGTGGCTAGAACGCAGAAGACGAGCGCCTGTGGCAGAGTTTGCGCAGCGCAACCCAATCAGGTGTCTGGGCGATGTCCCACCGAATCGGATAGTTGTTTGGGTGCATTCACTGCGTCCTGTATGGCCTGGCACTTTTCCATGATTTCATGGAAAGACGGCGACTGCAGCGCCAGCAAGCCGTCGGCCTGCATCGCACCATAGTCGTTCTCTAGTGCTGCCAATGCAGCCCCGGTGGGCACCAGTTGGAGTCTGCCGGTCACGGCGCGCAAGTAGTCGATCTTGGATCCATGGGCATCTTTTTCGGCGAAGAAGACAGACTTGTGTTGGGCCACTGCCGTGGCCAGCGTGAGGTCACTCGCCGCGTGTGCCGCATGCCCGCTGGTGTGCATCGCGGCCAGGTCGTACCAATGGCGCGAATACCGCTCTCCACGCAGGCGTCCTTGCAAACTGTAAACGTGCGCGGCGCTTGCCTTTTCCCAGAACGTGCGTTCGGCGGCCATGACCAAGGGTGTGGCCACCGGGAATTCAACGCCGTCAAGCGCTGCTGCGATGTCGCAAACCACCCGATGCCTGTGGTGGGGCTCACCGGTGGCGCGGGCGCCAAACTCCAGTTGCACCGTGGACGCGGCGTAGCCCGTTCCGGTTTTCACGGCACGGTAGCGCAGTATCAGCTTCTCGCAATCCTTGCCCTCGACCGTCAACGCGGCCTGCGCGCCGCTGCGGGCCAAGACCTCTTCAAGCACAGGTTTGACCGTACTAGTGATCCAGTGTGGCAGTCGCGCACGGATCGCGCTGGTGACTTTCTTTTCTTGACTCGCCGAAGCAGGAAGCGGATTGCCGCCCTGCAACAGATCGGGCACCAACGCCCGAATGTCGCAGGTCAGATCAATGTCCTCAGAAAATCGGTCAATGATTTTGTAAACCTTGGAAAGCGATGTGCCACCTTTGAAGGTGAGTGTGTCGGCCAAAGCAGAGCCGTAGATGGCCGACAAGGCCCAGACGACCCAAATGTCTTTTTCCAGCAAATGGGCGGGTCGCCCCGTGCGCCCTGCAGCCACTTCCAGAGCTTCGGCCTGGTCTGCGCGGCTGAGCGCGAACCACGACTCAGGCAACAGCCACCTCGCTGACAGCGCGCGCCATCCAGCTTGGCATAGCAGCGCGCGCGGCGCGCATGGCGTCCCATTCCGTTGCAGGCAAACTCGAATGCAGGGTCTGGAGCGCCGAAGCAGCTTGGTCTTGCCCCAGCCAGCCCAGCGCACGAATGGCCATGCCCGCCGGACGATTGCCCATGAGCAGCTGCCAGGGCGCGCCGTGTTTGAATTCCAGGCTCTGCTGGCCCAGGCGCAATGTGCGCGAGGGGCCCGAGGTCAGAAACACCTGTCGCACCGGCACCTGTGTCGTTAATCCCAGGGCATTGGCTTCAGTGGCGCCGCTGGGCACCACCACCTCACCGCTGGCCGCTGCAATTGCATCCACCACGGTGTGCGCGGACGGGGGGCGTGTACCAAACCGGCCCTGCACCGGCAGGGCGTAGACGCCACGGCCGACCCGCAACAGCTTTTCCTCCCGCGTCAGACGCGTCAGCGCCTGATCGACTGCAGCGCGTGAGGCTAAATGCAGAAACTCTTTGGGCGACAGCAGTCCACCCTCAGGCAGTGCTTGCGCGGCGGCAACGATCGATTGGACAAGATGGCTCATAGGTAGGGCGGCTCAATTTGTCAGAAGTCTAGCTACGTATCTGACATTTCGCAAGCCCACGACCCTGCCTCTTACTTTTTTCCAGTCTGATTGCGCAGAACAGGCGCCATTTGCCGCCGCCGTGCGCCGCCCCTCAGTTCATTCGTTTGTCAGTTCAGCGCCATGCTCAGCTTGCGCCGGTAGGCGGAGATGAGCTGGGCTTGCGGGTCTTCGTTGACCATGGCCTTGCCCAGCAGCTCAATGCCACCGGCAGCTTTGCCGGTGTCCTTTGCCGCCTTGGGTTTGGGCGGAGTGAGCAGTTCCAGGATAGCGACAAAGGTCTTGCGCGCTACGGCGTCGTTCCAGGCCTTGTCGCGCATGATGATTTCCAGCAGCTCGTCCATCGATTCGGTCCACATGCCGCCCACCATCAACACCCGTGCTTTGGCCAGGCGGGTGTCAAAGTCGCGTTTGTTGGCGGCAATCAGGGCGTCAAACTGATCTGGCCCCCAGGTGCCGCGTGGGTCGGCCATGACAAAGCTGATGGCGTCCAAGAACTGGCCCAACGCCTCAAAGCGCAGCTGGCGCGGAATGGCGGCTAAGGCCGGGGCCAGCGCGGCGGCGGCGTCGTCCAGGGCGTTGGTTTCGATCAGCAGCTTGACGTAGTCATAGCGCGCGTCGTCGTTGCCGGGGTCCATGCTCAGGGTTTCCAGCAGCTTGTTGAGCGCGGCTTGCGGGTCGCCTGCGGCCAGCAAGGCCTGGGCGTCGTCGGCATCGTCCTGCGCAGCCAGTGCGTCGGCGCCGGGCAGGTGCTTGTCCAAAAAGGTCTTGAGCTGGCCCTCGGGCACCGCGCCCATAAAGCCGTCCACCGGCTTGCCCGCAATCATCAGCACGCAGGTGGGAATGCTGCGAATGCCAAAGGCCTTGGACAGTTGCTGCTCTTGGTCGGAGTCAATCTTGACCAGCTTGAAGCGGCCTTCGTAATCGGCCTCGACCTTTTCCAGCAAGGGGCCAATCACCTTGCACGGGCCGCACCAAGGCGCCCAAAAGTCCAGCAGCACCGGCACCTGGTGCGAGGCGGCAATCACCTCGGTTTCAAAGTTTTCAATGGTGACGTCAATCATCGGCAGGACCTCGGGGTGTAAAAAGTAAAATTGCGGGTCTAGCTTCGCGGCCCTGGGGCCGCTCTATCCAAGGCGACGGCGCAGGCCGACGCTTCCAACACTATGACCACCATCCAAATCGGCGTCGTCATGGGATCCAGCTCTGACTGGGACACCATGCAACACGCGGTACAGATTCTCCAACAGTTTGGCATCGGTTTTGAGGCGCAGGTGCTTTCCGCCCACCGCATGCCCGACGATATGTACGCCTACGCCGAGGCCGCCGCTGGTCGCGGCCTGCGCGCCATCATCGCGGGCGCGGGCGGCGCGGCCCATTTGCCCGGCATGTTGGCGGCCAAAACCGTGGTGCCGGTGCTGGGCGTGCCGGTGGCGAGCAAGCATTTGCAGGGCGTGGATTCGCTCTACAGCATTGTGCAAATGCCCAAGGGCGTGCCGGTGGCCACCTTTGCCATAGGCGCGGCGGGTGCGGCCAACGCTGCCTTGTTTGCCGTGGCCCTGCTTGCCAGTGGCGACGCGGCCTTGCGCGCGCAGCTCGAGGCCTTTCGCGCCGAGCAAACTGCGGCTGCACGCGCCATGGAGCTGCCCATTCCCCGCCTGGGCGCCGGTTTGGCGGGCTTATGAGTCAACCCGCAAGCCAGCCCGCAAGCCCCTTGTTGCCTGGCACCGGCCCGAACGGCCAGCCCATGACGCTGGGCGTGATGGGCGGCGGACAGCTCGGGCGCATGTTTGTGCACGCGGCGCAGGCCATGGGCTACGCCACCGCCGTGCTCGACCCAGACCCGGCCAGCCCGGCCGGCCTGGTCAGTCACCACCATATTCAAACCAGCTACACCGACGCCGCCGGTCTGGCGCAACTGGCCGCGTGCAGCGCCGCCATCACCACCGAGTTTGAAAACGTGCCGGCCGATGCGCTGCGCACCCTGGCCGCGCTGCGCCGGGTGGCGCCAGGCGCTGCCGCCGTGGCCATTGCCCAAGACCGTGCCGCAGAGAAAGCCCACTTTGGCCGCTGCGGCGTGGCCTGCGCGCCTTACGCCGAGATTCACACCGCCGCCGACGGGGCGCAGGTAGCCGACGATTTGCTGCCCGGCATTCTAAAAACCGCGCGCCTGGGCTACGACGGCAAAGGCCAGGTGCGCGTGAGCGACCAC
>CAMDHS010000026.1 GCA_945898115.1 Comamonas sp. lk | reverse complement strand
GTGACAACAACTGCTCCTTTGTCAGCGGCCACGTGGCGTGCGGTTTCTTTTTTGCCTCGCTGATGCTGGTGCAAGTCCGGCGCAGGCGCGCTTGGGCACTGGCGGGTTGCACAGCCGGCGTGCTGATTGGCTTTTCGCGCATGGCGGATATGGCGCACTGGCTGAGCGACGCGCTGTGGGCCGCGCCCATTACCTGGGCCTGCAGCTGGCTGGTGTGGCGCGCGCTGGTCTGGGCCTACCGGGACCGGGCCGCATCGGGGGGCAAACTCGGCGTCTGAACCCCCGTCGCCAGGCCGTCGAGCACGCTGGCATAGCGCAGGCGCAGCCCCAGTTCCTGCTTCATCCGCGTATTGACCATGCGCCGGGACTCGGACATGAAACTCAGTTGCATGGCCGCCATTTCCACCTCAGCCCGCGCGCGACTGATGCGCGGCGGCGTCGGCAAGCCATAGAGTGCGGCGGCGGCGTCAAAGTAGTCGCCCATCTTCAGGCTGGCGTCGTCATTGACGTTGTAGGCCCGCTGTGGCTTGCCGCACCACAGGGCGCGCACGCAGGCGCGGGCCAGGTCGTCAGCGTGGATGTGGTTGGTGAACACGTCGTCTACCGCGTCCAGTACGGGCGTGCCCTTGCGCAAACGCTCCAGGGGCGTACCACCCTCCCGGTTAGGCGCATAAATGCCGGGTACGCGCAGCACCGTGGTGCGCGCACCGCCCGAGCGGCCAAAGAAATGCACGCGGGCCTCGGCGTCAGCGCGGCGCTGGGCGCGCGGGGTGGTGGCCGACAGGGCACGGCCCTCGTGCACCCAATCGCCGCCACAGTCGCCATAGACACCGCTGGTGGACGCGTACACCAGGGCCGCGGGTGCTCCCCGCCGGCGCAGCGCGTGCAGCAAGGCCCCGGTGCGCTCGTCGGTGTCGCCCACGGTGGCGGGTGGCGCCAGGTGCAGCACCCGCTGCGCCAGGCCAGCCAGGCGGCGCAGGCTCTGCGGCCGGTCCAGATTGCCCCACAGCGGCGTGGTGCCCGCCGCGCGCAGCGTGGACACGCGCACCCGCTGCGAACTCAGCGCACGCACCGTCAGCTTGCCCGCCAGCAGTGCTGCAACACGCAGGCCAATGTCGCCACAGCCTACGACCAGCACGCGACTGCGGCGAAAGCGCGCGGGCAAGGCGCCCAAGGGGGATTGGATTGAAGGCAAAATCGGGGGCTCCACTGTTGTATGGTTTCAAGGATAACTAAAAAGATGACCTCTAGCGCTTCGACCTTCACCGTGACGGTGGAACCCAGTGGCACCGCTTTTTCTGCCAACCCCGACGAAACAATTCTTGCCGCAGGTATTCGCCAAGGCGTGGGCCTGCCCTATGGCTGCAAAGACGGCGCCTGCGGTTCGTGCAAATGCAAAATGGTCTCAGGCCAAGTGGTGCACGCCCAATTCCAACGCAAGGCCCTAAGTGTCGAAGAAGAGGCCGCCAATTTTGTGCTGACCTGCTGCGCCACGGCACACAGCGACATCGTGCTCGAATCGCGCCAGGTCACGCCCGCAGGCGCCCTTCCGATCAAGAAAATGCCCACGCGCATCAGCAGCCTAGTCAAAAAATCGGCCGACGTGGTGGTGATGCACTTGCAACTTCCAGCCAACGACGCATTTGCCTTTCGCGCCGGTCAGTACATTGAATTTATTTTACGGGACGGCGCGCGGCGCAGTTATTCCATGGCGAACGCGCCGCATATCGGGCCCGCTTTGGAGTTGCACATTCGCCACATGCCGGGTGGCCGCTTTACCGACCTGGTGTTTGGTTCGATGAAGGAAAAAGACATTTTGCGCATCGAAGGCCCGTTTGGCTCCTTCTTTTTGCGCGAAGACTCGGACAAGCCCATGGTGTTTCTGGCCTCAGGCACCGGCTTTGCGCCGCTCAAGGCCTTGCTTGAGCACGTGCAGCACTGCGGCATTACACGCCCGACCACGCTGTACTGGGGCGGTCGGCGCCCCGGCGACCTGTACATGGAGGACTGGGTGCAGGCGCAACTGGCGAACATGCCCCATGTGCGCTATGTGCCCGTGGTGTCCGACGCCTTGCCCGAAGACCAGTGGACGGGACGCACCGGCTTTGTGCATTTGGCGGTGTTGCAGGACTTTAATGACTTGTCGGGCTACCAGGTGTACGCCTGCGGGGCGCCCATCGTGGTGGAATCGGCGCGCAGCGCGTTTAGCGAACAGGCCGGTTTGCCAGCCGATGAATTTTTTGCCGATTCATTTACCTCGGCGGCAGACAAGGCGGCTTGATTCACGCGCTTCAGTGCGCCTCAGGCGAGCTTGGGGCGAGCTTCATCTCGCTGAGCACCACGGCGAACACCACAATCAGCGCCCCAATGGCTGCGCGCAGTGTGAGCATTTCCGATAGCCAGAGCCAGCCAAACAGCGCGGCAAACACCGGCTCCATGGCATAAATCACGGCTGCCTTTTCTGCGCTGACGTGGCGCTGTGCCACGGCTTGCAAGAAAAACATGCCCGCCGATGCCACCACCCCAAGGTAAAGCAGACCGCCTACGATCTGCGCATCAAGCCGCTCGGGCAAGGTTTGCAGAGCGCCCAGACCGCTGTCGGCCAGCATCCACAAGCCACCGAGCACGGCCATGCAGAACATCTGCGCCGTGGCCAATTGGTGGGGCAGGTGCGACTTGGCCCGGCTAGACAAGAGCAGCACATACACGGCATAGGCCAGTGCGCCCAGCACCGTGGTGCTATCGGCCAACAAGTGGGCGCCGCCATCAAAGGACATCAAAGCAATGCCCAGGCAGGCCAGCACGGCGGCTACGAACACCGCCAGGCTAGGTCGCGCGCCTAGGCCCCAGGCCAGCAGCGGCACCATCAGCACATTCAGGCTGGTCAAAAACGCACTGCGGTTGGAAGATATGAATTCAAGCCCAAAAGCTTGGCCCACGTATGACACCAGCACCAGGCTTCCCAAAACTAAGCCATCGCGCCACGTGTGTCGCGGCACCCGCAGCACAAAGGGCGCCATACAGACCGCTGCGATCAGAAAGCGCAGGGCCGATATTTCAACCCCGCTCAATTTGCCGGTGGCAATTTTTAGGATGGGAAAGGTGACGCCCCACACCAGCGTGGCAAACAGCAGCGCCAGGACGTAGCGGTCCAGGCGAAATGCGGGCAGGCGCAAACGCGAATCCGCTACTCGCCCAAGTACGCTGCGCGCACCTTGGGGTCGTTGAGCATTTGCTTGGCCTCGCCGGTCATGGTGATGATGCCAGACTCCATCACATAACCCCGACTGGCAATCGACAGCGCTCGGCTGGCGTTTTGCTCCACCAACAAAATGGTGACGCCCTGGGCAAACACGTCGTTCACCACTTCAAAGATCTTGTCGACCATGATGGGCGACAAGCCCATAGAGGGCTCGTCCATCAGCAGCACTTTGGGGCGGCTCATGAGCGCCCGACCCATGGCCAGCATTTGCTGCTCGCCGCCGGACATGGTGCCAGCCAACTGGTCACGGCGCTCTTTGAGGCGCGGAAAAATCGCAAACATCTTGTCGATGTCGGCCTCGATGCCGCCCTTGTCGTCGCGGATGTAGGCGCCCATCTGCAGGTTCTCGATGATGGTCATGCGGGCGAACACGCCACGGCCTTCGGGCACCATGGCCAAGCCTTGCTTGACGAGATCCCACGGGCCTTGGCCCCGGATGCTGCGGCCCAAATATTCGATGTCCCCGGCGTTGATCGGCAAGGTGCCGGTAATGGCCTTCATGGTGGTGGTTTTGCCCGCACCGTTGGAGCCTATCAAGCAGACGAGCTCACCCTCATGCACCTCAAAATCAACGCCCTTGACGGCCTGAATGCCGCCATAAGACACCTTGAGGTTGCTGACTTTAAGTAAAGTTGTGCTGGTCATGGAATGTCCTGGAAATTAGTGGCCGCTGGTGCCCAAATAGGCTTCGATGACTTTGTCGTTCTTTTGCACTTCGGCCGGTGTGCCTTCGGCAATTTGCTTGCCGTAGTCGAGCACGGTGACGCGGTCGCACAGGCCCATGACGAGCTTGACGTCGTGCTCAATCAGCAAAATCGTGCGGTTGTCGTTGCGAATGCGGTCAATCAGCTCGCGCAGCATGACTTTCTCAGTGGCGTTCATGCCCGCAGCGGGCTCGTCTAGCGCAATGAGCTGCGGGTCGGTGGCCAGGGCGCGGGCGATTTCCAGGCGGCGCTGGTCACCGTAGCTCAGGGTGCGCGCCTTGTAGTCGGCAAACTTGCCAATGCCCACGTATTGCAGCAGCTCGTGCGCGCGCTGGGTGATGCCAGCCTCTTCGGCCTTGAAACTCGCCGTGCGGAACATGGCGCCCAGCAGACCCGATTGGGTGCGGATGTGGCGCCCCACCATCACGTTTTCCAACGCCGTCATTTCGGCAAACAAGCGAATGTTTTGGAAGGTACGCGCAATACCGGCCTTGGCCACCGTGTGCACGGCCGTGGGTTGGTAAGTCTTGCCAGCCAGCTCAAAGCTGCCGCTGTCAGGGGTATACAGGCCAGTCAGCACGTTGAAGAAGGTGGTCTTGCCCGCGCCATTGGGGCCGATCAGGCCATAAACCTGGCCGCGTTCGATTTTGATGCCCACATCGCTCAGCGCCTGGAGGCCGCCAAAGCGTTTGGACACGCCAGAAACATTAAGAACCGTGTCTTTTGTCATGGAAGCATTGGTATTTGTCATGCGCGCTCCCATCAGGCTTTGGCCGCCGGGGGCAAGGACTTGCCATGCTCGGGCGTAGGCCACAGACCGCGCGGGCGCATCAGCATCACGCTGACCATGGCCAGCGCAATGAGCAACTGGCGCAGGATGGAGGCATCGAGCCGCCCACCCGTCATATTCTGCAAGGGGCCGGCCACATAGCGCAGCACCTCGGGCAACGCCGACAAAAGCACCGCGCCCAAAATCACGCCGGGTAAATGCCCCACGCCGCCGAGCACCACCATGGCCACAATCATCACGGACTCCATCAGACTAAAGGACTCTGGCGAGATAAAGCCTTGGAAAGACGCAAACAGCGCGCCCGAGACGCCGCCAAAGGTCGCACCCATGCCAAAGGCCATGAGTTTGAGGTTGCGGGTGTTGATGCCCATGGCCTTGGCAGCGATTTCGTCCTCACGAATCGCCATCCAGGCCCGGCCCACGCGCGAGAGCTGCAGGCGGTGCGAGATCAGCACACTGAGCAGGACCAAGGAGAGGAACAGGTAGTAATACAGCGACACCGAGGCAAACTCAAAGCCACCAACCACCAGTTTTTTACCCAAATCGAAACCAAAAAATTGCAGGGAATCAATCTGATTAATTCCCTTGGGGCCATTGGTGATGTTGATGGGGTTATCCAGGTTGTTCAAGAACACCCGGATGATTTCGCCAAAGCCCAGCGTCACGATGGCCAGGTAGTCGCCACGCAAGCGCAAGGTGGGCGCGCCCAGCAAGATGCCAAAGATGCCGGCAGCCCCGGCGGCCAGCGGCAGCACCACCCAGATCGGCGTATGCAAGCCCTGCGGGAACATGGCGGCAACCGCCGGAAAAGCCTCCATCAGGTGCGGCGAATTGAAGAGTCCATAGGAATAGGCGCCAATGGCGAAAAACGCCACATAGCCCAGATCCAGCAAACCCGCGTAACCCACCACAATGTTCAGACCCAGGGCCAGCAGTACGTACAAAAGTGCCATATCGACAATGCGCACCCAGGCGTTACCAAACTGCTGCAGAAAGATCGGCAGCACCAAAAGAGCCAGCGCAGTCAGCGCAAATGCCAAGAATTTTTGTTGTTGTTTCATGCGCACTCCTTAAGCACGGTCTGCCACGCGCTCACCCAGCAAGCCCGAAGGCCGCAGGGTCAGCACAATGATCAACACGATGAAGGCAAAAATATCGGAGTAATGGCTGCCCAGCACGCCACCTGTGAGCTCGCCGATATAGCCCGCGCCAATCGACTCAATCAGCCCTAGCAAAATCGCGCCCACCACTGCGCCGGCCAGGTTGCCGATGCCGCCAAACACAGCGGCGGTAAAGGCCTTGAGGCCAGGCAAGAAGCCCATGGCGTGTTGGGCCGTGCCGTAATTGGATGCATACATCACGCCGGCAATAGCAGCGAGCACCGCGCCGATGACGAAGGTGGCAGAAATCACCACGTCCGGCTTGACGCCCATGAGGCCGGCCACTCGCGGGTTCTCGGCGGTGGCACGCATGGCGCGACCAAGTTTGGTGTAGTTCACCAGCCACATCAGAATGGCCAGCGACACGGCTGTCACACCCAGAATCATCACCTGGGTGGGCGTGATCACAGCGCCCATCACGTCAATAGGCGTATTGGGCAGCAGCGTGGGGTAAGACTTGTAGTTGGGCTTCCAGATGATCATGGCCAGTGTTTGCAGCAAGATGGACATGCCAATGGCGGTGATCAGGGGTGCGAGCTTGGGGCTGTTGCGCAAGGGGCGGTAGGCCACCTTCTCAATCACAAAATTAAGCGTGGCAGCCACCACACAGGAAATCACCAGCGCCACCAGCAGGATCACAAAGCCAGGCGTGCCGGGCATAGATTCTTTCATCAGGCCGATGATGGTCCAACTGGTCAGGGCCCCGACCATCATTACTTCGCCGTGGGCGAAATTGATCAGGTTAATGATGCCGTACACCATGGTGTAACCCAGGGCGATGAGTGCATACATGCTGCCCAATACCAGGCCGTTGATGACCTGTTGTATGAAAATATCCATGAAAAACCTTTGAGCGAAGTTCTTGTGTTTGAACCGATATGGCCGCGAACACTGGTGGCGTCACGCCTTTGATAGCAAAAAATCGGCCAGTCCCAATGGTTTCGGGTCCGCCGATTGATGTGCGGCACGATTCTAGCCACCCGCGTAAGCCGTTCGCCCGCTTCGAAGCTCGGGTTTACCCTTCAAATTTCGCCAAGCCGTCGTGGCTTATGCTTTTTCATCGCCAAGTAGCAAAACTACTAGTTCAAGCCTGGAGCCGCCGCACCCGTGGGCCGCGCGTGTCTGGGGGCGAAAGACCGTTCAATACCCCGCCTTGCCCCCTGCACGCCGCGTGGCAAACAGGCCGGCTGACTTGGCCCCTTGGCGCACAAAGCGTTCTCTGCGCGCCACCTTGGGGTCCACGGTGAGGGGGCGGTAGATTTCAAGCCGATCGCCAGCGCGCAGCACCTGCTGTGCGGACACGCGCTTTCCCCAAACGCCCAGTTCCAGCGCTCGCAATTGCACAACTTCCACGCCCCATCTCGGGGCTACCAGCGCCAAGACATAATCCGCCAGGCAGCCCTTGGGGACCTGCAGGTCGATTTCCTGCACGCTGCGAGGCGCGGCAGAAAAGACCACCGTGATCGCTATGGGCGCCGGGGCTTCACTCGCCATACACCTGCTGCGCGCGTTTGACAAAGGCATCGACAAGGGTTGCGGCAATCTTGTCAAATACGGGCCCCACCAGGCTGCCCAAGACGGCGTTATCGAACCCGTAGCGCAAGGCCAAATTCACCTTGCAGGCGCGCTGCGAGCCGTCGCCCACGGGCAGAAAAGTCCATTGCCCCTCCAGTTGCGAGAAAGGCCCTTTGACCAGCGTCATGTCAACCTGGTTGGGTGCCGTGTGCGTGTTACGGGTAGTAAATGACTGGTGGATGCCGCCAAAAGCGATACCCACCTCGGCGGTCACGCCGCTGGCGTCTTGGCTGAGCACGCAGGCGCGGTCGCACCAGGGCAGAAATTGCGGGTACTGCGCCACGTCGGTGACCAGCGCATACATCTCCTGGGGGCTGTACCACAGCAGAACGGACTTGTTGACGGTTTTCATAGAATGGGGTGAGCGGGATTGTAGTCACGCCCTCTTTCGATCCCGACTTTCACCCTCACTTCCCCTGCATGGCCAAAAAACCCGATACCGCGTCCCGCATTGCCGACAACAAAAAGGCCGCGTACAACTACTTCTTTGAAGAGCGCTTTGAAGCGGGTTTGGTGCTCGAAGGCTGGGAGGTCAAATCCCTGCGCGAAGGCAAGGTACAACTGACCGATGGCTATGTGGTGGTGCGTAACAAAGAGCTGTTTTTGATCGGGCTGCAGATCAACCCGCTCAACACCGCGTCAAGCCACATCAGCCCCGACAAGGTGCGGACCAAAAAGTTGTTGATGCACAAGGCAGAGATTGAGCGCCTGATCGGCAAGGTTGAGCAAAAAGGCTACACCCTGGTGCCCATCAACCTGCACTGGAAGGGCGGCAAGATCAAGTGCGAAATTGCCCTGGCCAAGGGCAAGGCCGAGCACGACAAGCGCGACACCATCAAGGACCGCGAAGGCAAGCGCGAGGTCGAGCGGGCCATGAAAGTCCACCACCGCTAGCCGGTGCTGGTCTGGCGCTCTGTGAGAGGCGCCTAGACCGCAGTGCGCAGAACTTACGTCAGTTGGCGCAGCGGATGGGCCGACACAGGCCAGGGGCTGGCAAAGAACGGCGCCACCATCTCGGGCGTCACCTCTTCCAAACAGGCCGGATTCCAGCGGGGTTGCTGGTCCTTGTCCACCGCCAGGGCGCGGATGCCTTCCACGGTTTCGCTTGTCACGCCGCTGCGCTCCAGGTGCGCGGTATGAAAGCAATGGCGCACCATGTCGCGCTCCATGCGCAAATCGTCGCCTAAACCCATGCTGCGGGCGCGGCGCACCTGCTCCAACACCACATGGAGCATCAGCGGGGAGCGGTGGCGCAAGATGGCCGCCGTGCGTTCGCTCCAGGGATCTTGCGCTGCCTCCAAGGAGTGGACCATAGCCACCGCAGTGTCCAAGGAGAAAACGCGGTCAATCGCCTCGCGCTCCACGCCACTGGCCGCTGCAGGCGCCACCGAAAATTCCGCCAACCAGGCGCTCAGACCCTGCGCATGCTCGAAGTCCACGGCGCCCAGAGCCGCCCAGGCGGCGTCAAGGCTTGAGGAATTGAGGCAATAGTCCGCCAAGCCCAGCTCCATGGCGCCCGCCGCGTTCAGCGTCGCACCCGTCAAGGCCAGCCATTCGCCCGTGCTGCCGGGGCAGCGGCTTAAGAAGTAGCCACCGCCCACGTCCGGGAACAGGCCAATATGCGTCTCAGGCATGGCCATCTTGGTGTGTTCGGTCACCAGCCGGTAGCGCGTGCCCTGACTAATACCCATACCCCCGCCCATCACAATGCCGTCCATAAAGGGGATGTAAGGCTTGGCGTAATGGTGAATCAGGTGGTTGAGCGCATATTCCTCGGTGAAAAAATCTTCCAGCGCCGGGTTGCCGCCCAAGGCCGCTTGGTGGAAGAAGCGGATGTCACCGCCTGCACAAAAACTGCCGAAATTGCCCAGCTTGGTCGTGCCCCGAATCGCCACTGCGGCAATCGCCGGGTCTTGCTCCCAAGCCAGCAGCGTGGCCGTGAGCCCGCGCACCATGTCCAGGTTCAAGGCGTTGAGCGCCTTGGGCCGGTTCAAGGTGATGAATCCGACCTGGCCGCGCACTTCGGTAATCAAAAACTCGGACATCGTGTTTCCCCATTTTCATTTGAGGCGGCAACAAACCGCCCATTCCTTACAAATACAGCGCCCCGAGGGGCGCTGCAGCATGCGACAAGCGTCGCTCCAAGACGGCAAAAGCCGTCCAGGCTTTAGCGACCGGAGCGCTTGCGTTCGCTTTCCGTCAGGAAGCGCTTGCGCAGACGGATCGACTTCGGTGTGATTTCCACCAACTCGTCGTCCTCGATGAATTCCACACCGTACTCCAGTGTGCAATCAATCGGCGGCGTGATCTTGATCGCGTCTTCCTTGCCGGAGACGCGGAAGTTGGTCAGCTGCTTGGTGCGGGTGGCGTTCACCACCAAATCGTTGTCACGGCTGTGGATACCCACGATCATGCCTTCGTACACCGGATCATTGGCCTTGACGAACATGCGACCGCGGTCGTCAAGCTTGCCCAGGGCGTAGGTGAAAATTTCACCGGCGTCCATGGAGATCAGCACGCCGTTCTTGCGGCCGCCAATGTCACCCTTGTGCGCTTCGTAGCTGTCAAAGATGTTGGAGATCAGGCCCGAACCACGGGTCAAGTTCAAAAATTCGTTGGTAAAACCAATCAGGCCGCGCGCTGGGATGCGGTATTCGAGGCGCACGCGGCCACGGCCGTCCGGCTCCATGTTCACCAGTTCGCCCTTGCGCTCGCCCAGGGCTTGCATTACGCCGCCTTGGTGCTGCTCTTCGATGTCGGCGGTGACCAACTCGATAGGCTCGTGCTTATCGCCATTCACATCGCGGAACACCACGCGTGGTTTGGACACAGCCAACTCATAGCCTTCGCGGCGCATGTTTTCCAAGAGGATGGTCAGGTGCAGTTCGCCCCGGCCCATGACTTCAAAGATACCTTCTTCGTCGGTTTCCTTGACGCGCAGCGCCACATTGTGTTGCAGCTCTTTTTGCAGGCGGTCCCAGATCTGGCGGCTGGTGACGTACTTGCCTTCGCGACCGGCCAGCGGGCTGGTGTTAACGCAAAAATTCATGGTCAGGGTCGGCTCGTCCACCTTGAGCATGGGCAGCGGCATCGGGGTTGCTGGGTCGGTGATGGTGACGCCAATGCCGATGTCGGTCAAACCGTTGATCAAAACAATCTCGCCGGGGCCGGCTTCGGTGGCTTGCACCCGCTCCAAGCCCTGGAATGTCAGTACCTGGTTGACGCGGCCCTTGACAGGTTTGCCGTCCGGGCCTTCCATCACCACCACGTCCATCATGGGCTTGACCGTACCCTGGCTGATGCGACCCACGCCGATACGGCCTACGAAGGTGGAGAAGTCGAGTGCGGAAATCTGCAATTGCAGCGGTGCAGCAGGGTCGCCTTTTTGCGACGGCACGTGCGACAAAATGGTGTTGAACAGGGCCGACATGTCAGGGCCCCACTGCTCACCGGCAGCGCCCTCTTCCATGGACGACCAGCCGTTGATGCCGGAGGCGTAGACCACGGGGAAGTCGAGCTGTTCGTCAGTGGCGCCGAGCTTGTCAAACAAGTCAAAAGCGGCGTTGACCACAAAGTCAGGACGCGCACCGGGCTTGTCCACCTTGTTCACCACCAAGATGGGCTTGAGGCCCAAGGCCAGCGCTTTTTTGGTAACGAAACGCGTTTGTGGCATGGGGCCTTCTTGCGCGTCGATCAGCAGCACCACGCCGTCAACCATCGAGAGCGCACGCTCGACTTCACCGCCGAAGTCGGCGTGTCCTGGGGTGTCAACGATGTTGATGTGCGTACCTTCCCAGGTCACGGCGCAGTTCTTGGCCAAAATCGTAATGCCACGCTCTTTTTCAATGGCGTTGTTGTCCATCACGGTGTCGACCACTTTTTCGTGTTCGGCAAAAGTGCCCGACTGGCGCAGGAGCTGGTCGACCATGGTGGTTTTGCCATGGTCAACGTGGGCGATGATGGCGATGTTGCGGATTTGCTTGCTACTCATGTTTCACTTTCTTTCAACAGATTCAAATTTCAATTCGTACTATTCTTAATGCCTGCTTGCGTAATGCCTGCTTGGGCCAGGGCCGCGCTTTGCGCCTGTACCTCTCCAATGTCCAGCGGACTCAACAGCCGCACCGGGATCAATTCCCCGGCCACCAAGCGGCCGGTACCCAACAGCGCAGGCGGTGCTGCGGCATACACCGCCACCTGCTCGGCGTCAGGCCAGTCACCCCGTCGGCGCACACCACTCAAAAACCGTGCTGCACTCTCACTCTCCAGCGTGACGCGCTGATGACCTTCGAGCAGCGCGTCCACCGGCATCAGCAGCGCCAAGCGCTGCGCCTCGGTCATAGCCTCTAGAGCCCCCAGGCTCACGCACTGCGTTTGCCCGAATGCGCCCGTGCGGGTGCGCCGCAGCGCGCTCAAATGCGCACCGCAGCCCAGCGCCTCACCCATGTCCTCACCCAGAGTGCGGATGTAAGTGCCTTTGCTGCAGCTCACCTCAATCCTCAGCGCGTGCGGGGCCGCCACCGTGGGCATTTCCAGCACGCGCAAAGCGTAAATCGTCACATCACGCGCCGCGCGCTCTACCTCAATACCCGCTCGGGCGTATTCGTACAGCGCCTTACCGTCTTTCTTCAAGGCGCTGTGCATGGGCGGCACCTGCCGGATTGGTCCGGTGAACTGGCGCACCACCCGTTCAATATCTTCCACGCTAACCACCACCGGCCGCTCGCTCAGCACCTCGCCCTCGGCATCCGCTGTGCTGGTTTTAACGCCCAGGTGCAGAGTTGCCTCGTACACCTTGTCCGCGTCCAGGTGCATCTGGCTGAACTTGGTGGCCGCACCAAAACACAGGGGCAAAACCCCATTGGCCAACGGATCGAGCGTGCCGGTGTGGCCCGCCTTTTCGGCCCGCAACAGCCACTTGGCTTTTTGCAAAGCCTGGTTGCTGGAAAAACCTAAAGGCTTTTCCAGCAACAGCACCCCGTGCACGGGGCGCCTTGCAACCCGTGCACGTGGCGCGTTCATCGTCTTTCTAGTCCTCTTTGGCGCGGGACGACACCGCCCGCGCTATCAAGGCGTTCATATCGGCCGCACGCTCAGTGGTCTGGTCGAACAAAAAATGCAGCGTCGGCACGGTATGAATGTGCAGGCGCTTGAACAGGCCCGACCGCAAAAAGCCGGCCGCCTGGTTCAGCCCTTCGGCGCACTGCGCCGGGTCGCCCACCAAGAGGCTGAAATACACCTTGGCGTGCGCGTAGTCGGGCGTTACTTCGACCGACTGGATCGTCACCATGCCCACACGCGGGTCTTTCAACTCGCGCGCGATCAGCTCGGTCAGATCGCGCTGAATCTGGTCAGCGACGCGAAAACCACGGTTCGGAGCAGAGGACTTTTTCTTCACAAACACGCTCCGCGCGCCGCCGGGCCGCCCCAAGGCGTGCCACGGCCACCCCGGGGAGCAGCGAAGTACACAAAGTGACGAGCGTGGGGGCTCATATGGTTCGGGCGATTTCTTTGATCTCGAAGAATTCCAACTGATCGCCCACGGCGATGTCGTTGTAGTTCTTAAGCTTGATACCGCACTCGAAGCCTTCTTTGACCTCGCGCACATCGTCCTTCATGCGCTTGAGCGAATCGAGCTCGCCGGTGTAGATGACTGCGTTGTCGCGCAGCAAGCGGAAATGCGCGCTGCGGTTGACGTGTCCACCCGTGACCATACAACCGGCCACGGTACCAATCTTGGACGCCACAAACACGGTGCGAATTTCGGCAAAACCGATAACTTCTTCGCGCTTTTCTGGCGCCAGCATGCCCGACATGGCGGCTTTGAGTTCATCTACCGCGTCGTAAATAATGCTGTAGTAATGAATGTCAACGCCGTTGTTCTCAGCCAGTTTGCGCGCGCCGGCATCGGCCCGCACGTTAAAGCCAATCACCACCGCCTTGGACGCAATGGCCAAGTTGATGTCGGACTCGCTGATACCGCCCACAGCGGAGTAAACCATTTGCACTTTGACCTCGTCGGTCGAGAGCTTGAGCAAGGACGCAGCCAGCGCTTCTTGCGAACCCTGGACGTCGGCCTTGACAATGATGGGCAGCATCTTGACGTCGCCGCTCGAGAGGTCGCTAAACATGTTCTCGAGCTTGGAAGCCTGTTGCTTGGCCAGCTTGGTGTTGCGGAATTTGCCAGCGCGGTAGGTAGAGATTTCACGGGCGCGGCGCTCGTCCGACATCACCATGAATTCGTCACCGGCCTGCGGCACTTCGGTCAGACCTTGAATCTCCACAGGAATGGACGGACCGGCTTCCTTGATCGCCTTGCCGTTTTCGTCCAGCATGGCGCGCACGCGGCCAAAGGTTTGGCCTGCCAGCACCACATCGCCCGTTTTGAGCGTGCCCGACTGCACCAAAATCGTGGCCACGGGGCCGCGACCTTTGTCCAGACGCGCCTCAATCACCAGGCCCTTGGCCATGGACGCCACAGGGGCGCGCAGTTCCAGCACCTCAGCCTGCAAGAGCACTTGCTCCAGCAACTGGTCAATGCCTTGGCCGGTTTTGGCCGAAACCGACACAAAGGGTGAATCGCCACCAAATTCTTCAGGCACCACCTCTTCAACCACCAGCTCGTTTTTCACGCGCTCAGGGTTCGAATCTGGCTTGTCGATCTTGTTGATCGCCACGACGATGGGCACGCCCGCCGCCTTGGCGTGTTTGATCGCCTCTTTGGTTTGCGGCATGACGCCGTCGTCGGCAGCCACCACCAGAATCACGATGTCGGTTGCCTTTGCGCCACGGGCACGCATGGCGGTAAACGCCTCGTGGCCAGGGGTGTCCAAGAAAGAAATCATGCCGCGCGGGGTTTCCACGTGGTAGGCGCCAATGTGCTGGGTAATGCCACCGGCTTCACCTGAGGCCACTTTAGCGCGGCGGATGTAGTCCAGCAGCGAAGTTTTGCCGTGGTCCACGTGGCCCATAACAGTCACCACGGGCGCGCGTGGCAGCGACTCAAACTGGGCTTGCGCCACATCGTCGTCGGTAAAGGCTTCTGGATCGTCCAGCGCAGCGACCACCGCTTTGTGGCCCAGCTCTTCCACCAAAATCATGGCGGTGTCCTGGTCCAGCGGCTGGTTGATGGTGACCATCTGGCCGAGCTTCATCAACTGCTTGATCACCTCGGAGGCTTTCACCGCCATTTTGTGGGCGAGTTCGGCCACCGTGATGGTTTCGGGCACATGGACTTCAAGCACACGGGTCTCGACGGGTGCGGCTTGCGCATGGTCGTCACGGTCGCGGTCGTTGCCGCGGCGGCCACGGGGGCCGGTGCGCCAGTTGGTCGAGCGTCCGGCGCCCGCACCCGTGTCGCCACGGGTTTTGAGCTCTTTTTTCTTGGCCGGGTCACCCGCCCAGCTACTAGAGAGCTTGGCAGATTTGACCTCTTTGCCCGCTCCTGCACCGGCGGCGCCAGTAGCCGCACCGGCTGGTTTTGCCACGGTCGAACCGGTAGCAGGCTTGTGCAAAGTACCTTTGATCGCGCCCTTGGCGTCGACGGCGGGCTTGGGCGGCTCGGGCTTCTTCAAGGGCACAGCCACTTTATTGGGCGTGGCCATCATCAAACGAATGGCCGCAGCTTCGGCCTCGGCCCTGCGGCGGCGGTCGCCCAACTCGGACGCGCGCTTGGTTTCTTCTGCGGCAGCGGCTTTGGATGCGCTGGCGGCGGCGGCCAGGGCAGCGTCGCGCGCCTGGGTTGCGGCCTGGGCAGCGGCCTGAGCGCTGTGGGCGGCTAGGGTTTGGGCAGCATCTACCGATTCAGCACCAGCAGACGCCGACGGCTGTTCTGCGGATTTGGTGGCACGCTGCGCTTGCTCGGCTTGCTGCACCAAAGCGTCTGCAGCGGCTTTTTCATGCGCGGCGCGGGCTTTGGCTTCTTGCTCTTCGCGCTCCTGGCGGCGCGCTGCAAGTTCTTCTTCCTGGCGGCGGATGAATTCAGCCTGGTGACGGGCCTCTTCTTCGCGGCGTACCAACTCAGTTGCATCAATCACATGGGGCGCGGCCACTGGCTCGGCGGCTGGCATTTCGGTGCCTTCTGGCACGGCGTCTTGGCCGTCTTCTCGGCGCACAAAAGTTCGTTTTTTGCGCACTTCTACCTGGATAGTGCGGGCCTTGCCACTGGCGTCAGCCTGTTTGATCTCGGTGGTCTGCTTCTTGACCAGGGTGATTTTCTTACGGTCCACCCCGGCTGTGCCGTGGCTGCTTTGCAAGAAATTGAGCAAACTGTGCTTGTCAGCGTCTGTCAGGACGTCGCCGGGCGACGCCTTGGACACCCCGGCGGACTTCAATTGGTCCAACAGGGTTTCGGTGGATTTTTTGAGTTCACTAGCAAACTCAGCGACGGTCGTACTGGACATTTATTGGGTAACCTTTCATGACCGTGGCTCTTGAGAAGCGGCGTCATTGGTAAACCAATGTTCGCGCGCCTTCATGATCAGGGCCGTGGCTTCGTCCGCAGACTGGCCGGTGATTTCTGTAAGTTCGTCGGTGGCTAGATCCGCAAAATCGTCCAGCGTGTGCACGCCAGCTTCGGCCAATTGGGCAATCTGCTCTGCACTCAGGCCTGCCAAATCGCGCAGGTCTTGCGAGACTTCGCCGACCGATTCTTCACGGGCGATTTCCATCGTCAGCAAGGCGTCCTTGGCGCGGGTGCGCAGTTCGTTGACGGTGTCTTCGTCAAAGCTCTCGATTTCCAGCATTTCCTGCAGCGGCACATAAGCCACTTCTTCCAGGCTGGTGAAGCCTTCGGCAATCAGGATGTCGGCGATTTCTTCGTCCACATCGAGCTTGTCCATGAACAGGCGGCGGCCGGAGTCGGTTTCCACTGCCAGCTTTTGCGCCGATTCGGCAGCGTCCATGATGTTGATTTTCCAGCCGGTCAGCTCGGACGCCAGGCGCACGTTCTGGCCGCCGCGGCCAATGGCAATCGCCAGGTTTTCTTCGTCCACCACCACGTCCATGGCGTGGCGCTCTTCGTCCACCACGATGGACGAGACATTGGCCGGGGCCAGGGCGCCGATCACAAACTGCGCCGGGTCTTCGCTCCACAACACAATATCAACGCGCTCGCCAGCGAGCTCGTTGGTCACGCCGTTGACGCGGGTGCCGCGCACGCCGACGCAGGTACCAATGGGGTCCACGCGCTTGTCGTGCGACAGAACGGCGATCTTGGCGCGCGAACCGGGATCACGAGCGCACGATTTGATTTCCAACAGGCCTTGTTCGATTTCGGGCACTTCTTGGCGGAACAGCTCGATCATGAAGTCAGGCGCCGAGCGCGACAACACAATGGGCGCACCGCGCAAGGTCAGGTCCACTTCCATGATCATGGCGCGCACACGGTCGCCAGCGCGGAAGTTTTCCTTAGGGATCATCTCGTTGCGGCGCAAGCGACCTTCCACCCGACCGCTCTCAATGATCAAGTCGCCCTTGTCCATGCGCTTGACGGTGCCCACGAAGATGTTGTCGCCGCGCGACATGAACTCGTTGAGCAGCATCTCGCGCTCGGCGTCGCGAATTTTTTGCAAAATCACCTGCTTGGCCGCCATAGCACCGATGCGCCCAATCGGCAGCGATTCAATGGGCTCTTCGATGTACTCGTCAACCTCGATGTCGGAGATTTGCTCTTTGGCTTCAAACAGCAAGATCTCTTGGTCGGGCAATTGCAGACCGGCCTCATCGGGCACTACGTGCCAGCGGCGGAAGGTCTCGTAGTTACCACTGTCGCGGTCGAGCGCGACACGGATGTCCACATCGCCCGCATACAGCTTTTTCGTGGCCTGCGCCAACGCCGCTTCCACGGCGCCAAGCACCACGTCACGCTCCACGTTTTTCTCACGTGAAATAGCCTCAACCAACATCAACAATTCGCGATTCATGCCTTGACTCTCCTGAACACTCTATTTCAATGACTACGAAACTGACACATCACCGCCGTGCAAGTCTGCACCGGTGCCACGCCCCTTAAAACTCACAATCGGTGCCAAGCGCGCCTCGCGCAGCTCGTCCAAACTAAACCCCAGCGCCTGCAAAGGCGGTGGCACGCGCTTTTTGCTCACGCGCTGGCCCGGCTTGGGTTCGGGCGCATCGCTCCAGACGATCTGCCAAGCCACTAGGCCCTGCGCATCAATCAGGCGCTCTAGCGTGCCGCGAAACTTCTTACGACTTGCACTGACTCCGCCTGTTGCTGCCGCACCAATCGGCGCCTTCAGCGTCACATCCACCACCTGGCCTACAAAGCGCTCAAAGTCCGCCAAATGGCGCAAGGGGCGGTCAATACCGGGAGAAGAGACTTCCAGTCGCCGGTACTCAATACCGTCCACCTCCAGGGCAAACTGCAATTGGCGGGTAACCTTCTCGCAATCTTCGACCGTGATGAACAGCTCGATCTGAACTTCGCCTTCGGCCGCCTGGACCCAGGGCAAATCAATCGTGATACGCAACAAGCCGCCGGCCGACCGGTCGATTTCGACCAAGTCGTAACCCAAGCCACCCACGATCTGCGCCACGATTTCTTGCAATGCCACGTCCGTTCAATCCGTTTCAATCAACGATGTCTGGGGGCTTACGCACCCGGCATCAAAAAACAATCGACCAAAAAAAACGGGCGGTAAATACCCGCCCGTTTGGTCGTGAAGGGCGGATTGTAGCCTAGAAAACCCTTCAAGAGCGTTGATTCTCTTGGCTTTTTCGATCTGCAGGCGCTGGTAACTCAGACTTGGGCTGCTACAGAAAAGCCAAGAAAAGCGAGCAAATTCGCGTGAGACAATTCCGCGCAGAATTTAAAATTTTTATTAGAGGACTGACATGGGCTTTTTAGCAGGCAAGAAATTGTTGATCACCGGCGTGTTATCCAACCGCTCCATTGCCTACGGCATCGCCAAGGCCTGCCACGCGCAAGGCGCCGAGCTCGCTTTTAGCTACGTGGGCGAGCGTTTCAAGGACCGCATTACCGAGTTTGCCGCTGACTTTGGCTCCAAGCTGATCTTTGACTGCGACGTGGGCGACGACGCGCAGATCGACAAGCTGTTTTCCGACCTGGCCACCCACTGGCCTACGTTTGACGGCTTTGTCCACAGCATTGGCTTTGCGCCGCGTGAGGCGATTGCCGGCAATTTTCTGGAGGGCCTGAGCCGAGAGGGCTACAAAATAGCGCACGACATCAGCGCCTACAGCTTCCCCGCCATGGCCAAGGCCGCTCTGCCTTACCTGAACCCCAAATCCGCGTTGCTGACGCTGACCTATCTGGGCGCCGAACGCATCATCCCCAACTACAACACCATGGGCCTGGCCAAAGCATCGCTGGAATCGTCGGTGCGCTACCTGGCTGAGGCGGTGGGCGCCAAGGACATTCGTGTCAACGGTATCAGCGCGGGCCCGATCAAGACGCTGGCCGCCAGCGGCATCAAGGATTTTGGTCGCCTGCTGGCCATTTCCGCCAATGCGTCACCCCTGCGCCGCAACGTCACAATCGACGAAGTCGGCCAT
>CAMDHS010000025.1 GCA_945898115.1 Comamonas sp. lk | reverse complement strand
AAGCCCAAAGCGGGTCAAACCGTGGTGGTGTCGGCGGCGGCCGGTGCCGTGGGTTCCATGGCCTGCCAGATCGCCAAGATCCAGGGCTGCCGCGTGGTGGGTATCGCCGGGGGCGCAGATAAATGCGCCTATCTGCGCGATGTGCTCGGGCTAGACGCCGTGATCGACTACAAGGCCGACGACCTGGGCGCGGCGCTCAAGGCCGCAGCGCCCGGTGGCGTGGACCTGTACTTTGACAACGTGGGCGGCAGCGTGCTTGACACGGTGCTCATGCAAATCAAACACCACGCCCGCGTGGTGTTGTGCGGCGGCATCTCACAGTACGGCAGCATTGAGCACGCGCGCGGCCCGTCCAACTACCTGCAGCTCATCGCCCAAAGCGCCACCATGCAGGGCTTCACCATGATGGACTTCATGCACCGCGTCCCTGAGGCTCAGGCCCAGATCCTGACCTGGCAACAGGCCGGGCAGTTGCAGTTTCGCCAGCATATGTTGCACGGCATTGAATGCTTCCCCCAGGCCTTTGACATGATTTTCAGCGGCGCCAACCAGGGCAAACTGCTGATTGACCTGCAAGCATGAAAGTCCTTCGCACGCCCGACGCTGCGTTCGCGAACCTGCCGGACTGGCCATTTGCGCCGCACTACACCAGCATCATTGACCAGGATGGCACGCCGCTGCGCATCCACCATGTAGAAAGCGGCCCTGCCGACGGCGAACCCGTACTGCTCATGCACGGTAATCCGAGCTGGTCCTACCTGCACCGCCACATGATCGAACCGCTGGCGGCCACCGGGCGGCGCGTGATTGCGGTGGACTTGGTGGGTTGCGGTCGCTCCGACAAGCCATCCCTGCGCAGCGACTACACCCAGGCGCGCCACGTGGACTGGCTCTCTCAATGGCTGTTGGCCATGGACTTGCAGCACACCAGCCTGTACTGCCAGGACTGGGGCGGCACCCTGGGTCTGCACCTGGTGGCGCGTTACCCCGAGCGCTTTGACCGGGTGATGGTGTCCAACTCAGGCATGCCATTGGGCGAGGGCGCAAATTGGTTTTTGACGCTGTGGACTACTTGTATGCGCTATGCCTGGGGCTTTCCGTGGTTTTTGTTCAAAAAGGGGTTTGCCAAACCCATCAGCAAAGCTACTTTCCAGGCCTACCGGGCACCCTATCCAGAGCGATCGCTAGAGGCCGGCATCCTGAAGTTCCCGCTGCTGATTGCGGTGCAGAAAGACAACCCCGGTGCGGTGGATAACCGCCAAGCCTGGGCGGCGCTGGCGGGCTTTGACAAGCCCTTTGTCACCGTCTTTGGCGGGCTAGACCCAGTAGCGAAGAAAAGCGACCGGCGCATGCAACGCCACATTCCCGGCGCTGTGGGCCAAGCGCACCACGTGGTGCCAGACGCGGGGCACTTTATCCAGGAAGACGCCACGGCTGTGGTGACCGAGCGTTTGATCGCCTTTTTGAACCAGGGCCGTGCGCCCCAGCCACCCGCGCCATGAGCAGCGCAAGCGCCAGTCCCTCCGACACAAGCGCCAGCGGCCCCGTCATTCTCTGGGGCGCGCCGGTAGGCCTGTACACCGGCAAGGTGCGCAGCTACCTGCGCAAGCAAGGCATTGCCTATGAAGAGCGCCTGCCCAGTGACCCCGAGTTCCAACGCCAAGTGATGCCGGCGGTGCAGCGTTTCATCAACCCGGTGGTGCGCCTGCCCGACGGCCAGTTGGTGCAGGACACCACTGACATCATTGACCACTTTGAGCACAGCGGCCAAGCCCGCTTTAGCGTCTACCCGCGCGGGCCCTTGCAGCGCGTGGTGGCGCTGGCGATGGACCTGCTAGGCGGCGAAGGCCTGGTGCGCGCGGCCATGCACTTTCGCTGGAGCTACCGGACGCAAAACGAGGCCTTTTTGCGCCACGAATTTGGCCTGAGCTTTCGCGCCGCTGGCCTGCCGCAAGCGGCGATTGACCAGCAGCTTGACGGGTTTATGGGCTACCTCAACGCCTATTTGCCCAAGCTCGGCATCACAACGCAAAGCACGGCGGCGGTTGAGGCCTCTTACTACGCGCTTTTGGCGGCGCTAGACGCGCACTTTCGGGTGCATCCCTATGTGCTGGGCGGACTGCCCACGGTGGCAGACTTTGGCTTTATTGCCAATTTGTATGCCCACCTGGGGCGCGACCCCTATCCCAGCATGCAGATGAAGCTGCAAGCGCCCAGCGTCTACCGTTTTACTGAACGCATGATGGCCAGCGACGCCGATGCGCCCGAGTTCCCGCATTCCAGGGCTGCCCTGCCCGAGGACGACACGGTACCCGAGACACTGGGTGCGGTGGCGCGGTGCATGGCGCAAGACTTCTTGCCCGAACTGCGGGCCATCGTTCACAGCCTAGACGCCGGGCTGGCGCAGCAAGGCGACATTGCGCCGCTGGCACCGGTATCGGCCAAGCCCAGTATTCGCATGCTCACGAGCGCCGAGTTTTCGCTGCGCGGCACAGCGATGCAAAGCATGGCCGGGCCCTATACCTTGTACATGCTGCAGCGGGTCACAGACGCCTACGCCGCGCTCGGCGGCGATGACAAGCAGCGCGTGCAGGCCTGGTTTAGCGCGCACGGCCTGCAAGACCTGCTGACCCTGCGCGCGCGCCGCCGGGTGGCGCGGCGCAACCATATTGAGGTCTGGGAGTAGGACTGCACCAGGCGCAGCGCGGGCCGTTTTATGCGCCGTGGTGGCCAGCGCGGCTATTGCGCAGCGCCAACACCAGAAACACCAAGCCTAGCGCCAGCGCGACATAGGTACCGTAGGCGCCGGGTGGTGGGGTGTCGATTTGCAGGGGCTTGAGGCGCCCGGCCAGTATGCGCAACAACTGCTCTAGCACCACCACCGCCAGCATGGCGGGCACCAAAAACCGGTAACGCAAGACCACCAGCCATTGCAACAGCGCCAGCACCAGCTGGCTGGCGCCCCACTGGCCAGCCAGGGAAACGATGTTGGCGCCACCGGCCACGCTCAGGTCGATGCCCGCGATGATGCCCGCGCCGCTGTCAGGCGCCAGCAAATGCACCAGGCTTCGGCCCGTGCCGGTAAGAGCGATCAGCACCAGAAAAAACAGGGGCGCGCGGCCTGCGTGGTAGGGCCGGTTAACAACAGGAAACAGTGCATTGAACATGGCGGGCCGCTTATTTCAGGCTGGCCACCAGATCGACATAGCGCTGCTTGGCGTCGTCGGCGCCCACGCCGCGCAGCTCGACCCAACTGCGGTGCTTGAACATGCCCACCATATCGCCGGGGCCGTCCTCGGGCGCGTCGCCTGCCGTGGCCTGCTTGTAAAGAGCATAGATCTTGAGCATGGTTTGGTCATCGGGGCGGCGGGCGAGGTTTTTAGAGCCTTCGCGGGCAGCGGCAAATTGGGTGTTCAGGTCGGACATGGGGGATCTCCTTGGCTTGGCGCTGGCGCCCTTGCGGGCGGTGTTGGTAAAGGCCCCATCCTGCGCGCCGGGATGACAAGAGGGGCTGTGCTCGGGTCACTAAAGTGACTGTATTGGCACTTATTGTGTCATATTATTTTTACTGCAACAAGAGGGGAAGCCCCGATATTTTTCCCCGCTGGCCTGCATGAAAATGGTGCCGTCGCGCAGTGCGTGGCTTTTTTGTGCAATCCTGGAGACACATGCATGCTTAAACCCCGAATCTGGCTAGCCGCCAAAATCCTGCTCGTAGTGCTCTTGCTGCTGGGCGTGGGCTTTTGGGCCGTGGGCGGGCGCCCTGGCGTGCTCTTGCTGGTTGTCAAACACATTATTCGCAAAGAACACGCGCCCACGCAAACCGTGGTGTGGCAGACGCCTGCGGCCGCGCCAAGCAGCAACGGCGCGCGCCCCCCCAATGTGCTGCTGATCGTGGCCGACGACCTGGGGTTTAACGACGTCACCCTGCATGGTGGCGGGGTGGCCGGGGGCAGCGTGCCCACGCCCCACATCGACTCCATTGCCCAAGGCGGTGTGGACTTTATGGCAGGCTATTCGGGCAACGCCACCTGCGCACCCTCACGCGCAGCCATGATGACCGGGCGCTACCCCACGCGTTTTGGCTTTGAGTTCACGCCCACGCCCAAGCAATTCATGCAGATGCTGGCCGCCGTCAACTCGGGCGGTCCAGAGTTGCCCACCATTTACCACGCCGAGCGCGAATCGGGTCTGATTCCCTACGAAGACATGGGTCTGCCCACCACCGAAGTCACGCTGGCGCGCGCGCTCAAGGGCGCAGGCTACCGCACGCTGCAATTGGGCAAATGGCATTTGGGCGACAGCCCGCAGTTTCGGCCCTATGCGCATGGCTTTGACGAGTCGCTGTCTTTGATGCATGGCGGGTCCATGTTCCTGCCAGAAAACTCCCCACAGGTCGTCAACGCCAAAAACGAATTTGACCCGATTGACAAGTTTTTATGGGCCTCGCATCCCTGGGGCATTCGCTTTAACGATGGCAAACCGTTTCAGCCGCCGCGCTACATGACCGACTACCTGACCGACGAAGCCATCAAGGCCATGGACGCCAACCGGCAGCAGCCCTTTTTCATGTACCTGGCCTACAACGCGCCACACACGCCGCTGCAGTCCACCAAAGAAGACTACGACGCGCTGGCCCATATTCCGGACCACGCCACGCGCGTCTACGCCGCCATGATCCGCTCGCTGGACCGCAACGTCGGGCGCGTGCTGCAACACCTCAAAGACCGGGGCCTGGACGACAACACCCTGGTCATCTTTACCAGTGACAACGGCGGCGCGAATTACATCGGCGTGCCCGATATCAACAAGCCATTCCGAGGCTGGAAAGCCACGTTTTACGACGGCGGCATCCGCGTGCCCTTCTTCATGCGCTGGCCCCAGGGCCTGCCCCAGGGCGCCAAATACCAACAGCCCATCAGCCACCTCGACATCTTCAGCACCGCGTTGGCTGCCGCAAAGGCCAAGCCGCCCGAAGGCAAGGTGCTCGACGGCGTGAACCTTTTGCCCTTTTTGCAAGGCCAGCGCAGCGACGCGCCGCACCGCCAAATCTTCTGGCGCACCGACACCTATCTGGCCGTGCGCGAAGGCGACTGGAAGCTGCAGTCCATGCAGCGGCCCAAGCAAGATGTGCTTTACAACTTGGCCCGCGACCCCGGCGAGCGGACCAACCTGGCCACCCAAGAGCCCGCGCGCCTGGCGGCCATGAAGGCCGATTTGACGGCCTTTAACGCCGCCCAGTCCAAACCCCTGTGGCCCTCGCTGGCTGAAGGACCTATGCACATCGACAAGACGCTCAAAGAACCGCGCGGCCCGCAAGACGCCTACATTTATTACGCCAACTAAGACCCCGGAGAAGTTCGCACTATGACCACCCCTTACGTGCTTTATGGCATGCCCGGCTCACTCTACACCGCCAAGGTGCGCAGCTATTTGCGCAAACAGCGCATCGCCTTTGAAGAACGCGTGGCGGGCGACCCACGCTTTGAATCCGAGGCCATTCCTGCGGTTGGGCGCTGGATCATTCCGGTGGTGCAAACGCCGCAAGGCCAGTGGCTGCAAGACGGCGCCGACATCATTGACCATTTTGAAGCAAATGGCCTCGGGCTCGGGCCCGCGGCCCTGCCCAACGACCCGGTGCTGGCGGTGCTAGCGCGCTTGCTAGAGCTGTTTGGCGGCGAAGGCCTGCTGCGCGCGGCCATGCACTACCGCTGGAACTTTGACGCCGACAACCTGGCTTTTATAGAAGCCGACTTCATCGGCGCCCTGGCGCCCACGCTGGGGCCAGAGGCGGCGCACGAGCGCTTTTTGTTTGCCAGCAAACGCATGCGCAGCGCCTGCATGGCCTTTGGCGTGACGCCAGCCACCGCGCCCACGGTAGAAGCCAGCAACGACGCCTTCATGGACTTGCTCAACGCCCACCTGGCGCACACGCCCTACCTGCTGGGCAGCACGCCCACCGTGGCCGACTACGGCCTGGCTGGCCCACTGCTGGGCCACCTGGCGCGCGACCCACATCCGGGGCTTCGAATGAAGCAGCGCAGCGCGCGCGTATGGCGCTGGGCCGAGCGCATGAACGCGCCCCATCAGGACGAGGGCGAATACCTGGGCGCCAGCGCCCCTTGGCTGGAAGCCACCGCCCCCAGCGCCACCTTGCTAGCGCTGCTGCAGTTCATTGCCGACGACTACCTGCCCGAGATCACCGCCCACGTGCAGTTTGCCAACGACTGGCTGGCCAAGCGCCCCGAGCTGCCTGCGGGCAGCAACGGCATGCCCAAGCCCAGCGACCGCCATATTGGCCTGGCACGCATGCAGTGGCGCGGCCACGCGGTGGACTTTATGGTCATGCCCTACCGGCTCTACCTCTTGCAGCGTGTGCAAGACGCCGCTGCCGCGCTCACTTCAGCGCAAACCGCCACGCTGCACGCGCTCTTGCAGCCCAGCGGCCTGGACGCCCTCTTGGCCCTGCGCTGCCGCCGGCGCGTACTGCGCGAGCAACACCTCGAAGTCTGGGGCCCGGACCTGGGTCCGGACGGGGGCTCAGACCTGGGCGCTGCGGGCTGATTCTTTTTATTCACAGCGAAGACCTTTTCCATGCACACCACCACCCGCCTAAGCATCCAAAGAAGCCAGATCGCCACCACCCGCATCGACACCTCGGACGCCGCCCTGTTGCTGCCAGGCCAAGCGCGATTGCAGATTGAGCGCTTGGCGATAACCGCCAACAACATCAGCTACGCCGCCACCGGCGACTTGCTGCAGTACTGGCAGTTTTTCCCGGTGGACGCCACCTGGGGCAGCCTGCCGGCCTGGGGCTTTGCCCACGTCACCGAGACCCAGTGCGATGCGCTGCTAACGGGTGAGCGCTTTTGGGGCTTTTGGCCCCTGGCCAGCGAACTGGTGGTGCAGCCGGTCAAGGCCACGGCGCACGGATTTACCGACGGCATTGCGCACCGCACCAAGCTGCCCTCGATTTACAACGAGTACCTGCGTTGCTCGCAAGACGCCATGCACCGCGACGGCTTTGAAGACGTGGAGGCGCTCTTGCGCCCGCTGTTTAGCACCGGCTGGCTGGTGGACGACTTCTTTTTTGACCAGCAGTTCTTTGGCGCCGAGGTGGCCGTGATCTCCAGCGCCTCGAGCAAAACCGCCTACAGTACCGCCTTTCAGATGCATCGCCACAGCGGCATTGAAGTGGTGGGGCTCACAGCGCAGCGCAACAAAGAGTTCGTGCGCTCGATGGGCTGCTACCACCGGGTGTTGGGCTATGACGAACTCGACCAACTGCAGGCGCAACGCCCCTCGGTCTACCTGGACTACGCAGGCGACGCCAAGCTGCGACTGCAGCTGCACACGCTGCTGACCGACCTGCGCCACAGCAGCTCGATTGGCGGCTCGCACATCGGAGCATTCGGCAGCGCCAGCGGCCTGCCCGGCCCCAAGCCGCAGTTTTTGTTTGTGCCCCACCAGGCAGCCAAGCGGGTGGGGGAATGGGGCCTGCCCGGCCTGATGCAGCGCATGGCCCAAGACTGGCAGCGCCTGACCGCGCGCGCGCTGGACCCCGCGCAACCCTGGCTACAGGTGCAACAGCACCAGGGCGCAGCCGCCACACAGGCTGCGTACGCCACCGTGCTGGCCGGCCAGGGCGATGCACGTCTGGGCCACATGGTGTCGCTCTAACCAGAACGCGTGTAGTGGCCAGCGCCCAAGGTGGCGCCGCCATCAACAGGGGCGTGGCATGCGGCCTTGCCCGGCAATGCCGCCGTCGGTTGGCCGTGCGGCCAATGCAACTTTAGGTGAGCCGCCTCGCGCGCGCGGTCCACAGCAGGGTGAGCACCAGCAGCAAAGCCGCCACCAGCGCCCGCGCGTCCACCACGATGAATGGAATGCTGGGCGAGGCAATGTTTTTCTCTAGCGATGCGAATTTGTGCGGTGCCCCGGCTATAAAACGCGGGTCCAAAATCATCTCCAGCATGTCGCGCCGGCTGCGGTAGCGCACCACGGCCAGTTCCTCAAAAAAATCAGCCCCGGCGTCGGCTGACATCATCAGATCGCCGGATTTTGCCGAGCCAAACACCGGGTAGCCGGCGCGCTCGAGCAACAAGGGCACGACCACATTGGCATACGCCTTATTGGCATCGCGCCCGCTGACAATGCCTGCGCGCGCTTGCCCGTCCGGGTACTGCGCCTGCACGCGGTACTGCATCAGGTTGATGTTGTAAAACGCCCGCCCATCGTCACTGTTGAAAAAGGCCAGCAGCATTTCACGCTCACCCGGATGCAAACGCGCCTTGGCCAGCGGCCCCTCAAACGCCGCCTGCACCTCCGCCTTTGCTAGCGGCCGGATGAACCAGGGCTCATGCCAGCACAAAAACGCCAGATACGCCAGGCCGGCGATAGCCCAGGGCTTCCAGCGTGAGGTACTGGGGTGCACAGCGGGCGCGTGGGGCATCAAAATACCTTGCTAAAACGCAATTGCACGAAGTCGCCTACCAGCGAGTTTTTGGTGTCGGTAGTCTTCATGTAAGAGATATTTAGGCCACCACCCAAAGCGGCAATAGGCACGGTGTAGAAGAAGCCCGCACCGTTAACCGAAACCTGATTTCCTCCAAGCGCGCCTCCAGTGTCATCCGTGTATTGACGCAACATGGTCAAATGCGGCCCGACCATTCCCACTGGTGTGCGAAATGCAGCTGCAAGGTCAATCGCATAAAAGTCTCCACTGCGCACATAGTTTTCGGTATTTTGCGAATTGAAACCCAGGCTGCCGCGCGCACCCAAGGTCACGGTTTCGGATGCGGTGTAGGCCATCCCGACGCCGGTTCGCAAGGTGTAGTACTTACCAAAGCCGATCGTGGGCTTCAGTGTGTCCTTTGTGTAGCTGTAGTCGCCCGTCGGCATGGCAAGGGATGCGCCAGCCACAAACTTGAACGCATCCATGGACTTTTCCCACAGCAGACTCGCGTCGATATCACCAAGCCCGGAAGTTGTCACCGTCGCAACACTGGATTGGGCGGCAAGTTGTGTCTGGTAACCCGCACCGAAAATACTATTTGCCGCAGCGGTCAAGGCTGGCGATGGAGAGGCGGGAACGAGGGGACCGAGCGTTGGCGTTGTGCTGGACAGGTTCACCGTGGTGTTGAAGGCCGCGGCATAAGGAATATTGACGGCAAGCACCAATTTCCCGCCATTGAAGTCTTTGCTCAGGACGTGGCCCAGCAAAAAGTTCGTTACGGTCTGGTGCATCTTGATACTGGGGTCTACTGTGCCACTGTAAGTGGCTGTTCTTGCGCTCAAAAGCCCTGCAACCTGGCTGGTGAGCCGCCCCGCCGTGACCGCCGGGGCGAGGTCGGCTGCGCTGGGTGCAAAGGTGCCAGACTTGACCAGCTGTATTGCGTTGCCATCACTTCCCGACACTCCAGACACATTGACATCGGTCACCACCACAGAGCCAAACCAGCCCTCGGTCGGCAAAGGAGCAACAATTTCACCGCCCAAAGTGCCCGAAAGCGGGAAACGCAGCTTGAATCCATCCGCCGCGAGGGCTTCAGAGGCGGTAGCGATCAAAAAAACCGCAGTGCAACTAGCACGCAGCAGGGGGCTGGTTTTCATAACAATCCTTTTTGACGGGGTTAAGTCATTTATGACATCTCAAGTGTCATTTGTTATGAGACAGTCCCCAATAGGGAAAACACTAGTTTTTGTAGTTTTACAGTTTTATTTTCATAAATTACTTCCCGCCAGATCGGGTCTCACGTACGAGATCGGCTGTGTGCACAACAAGCCTCCGAGTCGATAGTCCCAGCGGGACAGGTATCGCGGTCTGGTGGCGCGCAGGCCGAGGGCCTCGAACAGAGGCACATTGGCTACCGGCTAACAACGGGTCGGGCAATATTTGCCTGACCTTGTGGCGCTGCAAGGCCGCGGCGCCGCTTTATCCTGTCGGTCAAGCGGCAGCGCCAACGCACCGCCTGAAGCGGCTTGAGCACCAGGGCCCAGGCCGGGTCCGGCTTAGGCTGCTGGGCGCGATGCCGGGATGCGCTTGGACCTCAAAATCGCTTGCTGAAGCGAAGCTGGAAGAAGTCTCCGGTCAAAGCGTTTTTAGTTTCGGTGGTTTTCATGTATGACACGTTCAGACCACCGCCCAAGGCCTCAATCGGTACGGCATAGAAAAACCCAGCACCCGTGGTGGAGGCGCGATTGGCACCCAAGCTGCCACCGCTGTCATCGGTGTACTGGCGCAGCATGGTGACGTGGGGACCAATCACGCCTACAGGAGTAATGAACGCCGCCGCCAGGTCGACGGCATAAAAGTCGCCGCTGCGCACATAGTTGTCCGTGTTTTGCGAGTTAAAGCCCAAGCTTCCACGCGCACCCAAAGTGATGCTGTCGGTCGCCTTGTACGCCACGCCCGCGCCGGTGCGCAAGGTGTAGTAGTTTCCAAAGCCAATATTAGGCTTGAAGCTGTTTGGGACGTATTTGTAGTCTCCTGTCGGCATGGCCAAGGTCGCGCCCAGCACGACTTTAACGTTGTCGAACGAGTTCTCCCACAACAGGCTGGCCTCTACATCGCCCAAGCCAGAGGTACTTGCGTCAGACGTCTTGGATAGATCAGCAAGCGTGGCTTGGTAGGCCGCAGGTGCGCTTGGTGGAAATGGAGGAGAGTTGTTGAGCGCCGCAGGTGTAGCTCCAGTAAAGGTGAGATCAGCATCAAATTGCGCCAAATAGGGAATATTGACCGCAAACGCCAGTTTGCCGCCTTGCACATCCTTGTTCAAAAGCCTGACGAGCACCAGACTGGCCAGCTTTTGGTGGTTGGAAATGGCCACATCTGCAGTGCCGACAATTGGGGTGCCGGGAACTGGATTGGACAGTTTCAAGCTGTTTCCATCATTGCCATTGACTCCCGTGACATTCACATCGGTCAATGCAATTGAACCGATCCAGCCCTCGGAGGGAATTGGCGCCACGATTTCGCCGCCCAAGGTGCCCGAAAGCGGAAAACGCAACTTAAAGCCGTCTGCAGCCAGGGCCTGTGACGCGGTAGCAATAAACAAAACAGCAGTGCAGGTGGCACGCAGCGAGAGCCGGGTTTTCATATAAATCCTTGGTCGGTGGTTGAAACTTGGTTAGACACGGTTAGTGTCATTTTTATTTTTCCATTTTCTACTAGTGAAAACGCCAATCAATCTGATTTTTGTTTTGATTTATTTACTGGTATTGAATAGTACGGCCGCGTTGTCGATTTCTGGGCTTCGTCCCGAATCAACGACAATTCCCACATGGCCACGCCCCAAAAGACACCCGCCGCCGCGCAGTCAGCCCCTTCACCCGCCAGCGACCCCAGCGACGGCCGCTTTGACCGCAGCATCAAAACGCGCGCAAAAATCGTCGCCGCTTTTATTGACCTGGTCGGCTCGGGCAACCCGGCGCCTACGGCCGAGCAGATTGCGGTGCACGCCAAGGTGGGGCTGCGCACCGTGTTTCGGCATTTCGATGACATGGAAACGCTGGAGCGCGAGATCACCAGCAGCCTGGACGCCGTGATGATGCCGCTGGCGCTCAAGCCGCTCACGGCAGTGGGCTGGCAGGCGCGGCTAATAGAGAGCATCGAGCGGCGTTGCGAAATTTTTGACCGCATTGCGCCCTACCACGTGGCCGCGCAAATGCGGGTCCATGAATCGGCCTATATTCGCGCCCAGGTGGCGCGCGCTGCGGCCTTGCAGCGCGAAGGGCTCAAACAGGTCTTGCCCGCCACGCTGGTGGACGATCAGCCCCTGTTTGAGGCCGTTGCCTTGCTCGTGAGCGTGGACGCTTGGGTGCGTCTGCGCAGTCTGCAGGGTTTGTCAGCATCGCTGGCCACCGACACCATCAAACGAGCGATCCAGAAACTGGTGTTTTAGCTGTCTTCAGGGCTTTGGTGCAGCCCTGGAAGGGCCAGCGCTTTAACCCGCGCGCGCCATGCGCTCGCTTTTCCAGTACACGTCGTCGCCCACCGTGCCGTCGGTGCGGTAGCGGTTCAAGACGCGGGCCAACACAAACATCAAATCAGACAAGCGGTTGAGGTACTGGCGCGGCGTTTCTTTCAATGCCTCTTCGTTGCCCAAGGCCACCACCGCGCGCTCGGCGCGGCGTGCCACCGTGCGGCAGACATGGGCCAGGGCTGCGGCGCGGCTGCCGGCGGGCAGAATAAATTCTTGCAGGCGGGGCAGGTCGGCGTTGTAGGTGGCCAAGGCCTCGTCGAGCGCCAATACGGCCTCGGCCTTGAGCAGCTCAAAGCCGGGGATGGACAACTCGCCGCCCAGGTTGAACAACTGGTGCTGGATTTCCACCAGCACAGTGCGTACGCCCTCGGGCATGGCTTCGCACAAGAGCACGCCGATGTGGCAGTTGAGTTCGTCCACGTCGCCCATAGCGTGCACGCGCAAGCTGTTTTTGGAGACGCGGCTGTTGTCGCCCAGTCCGGTGGTGCCGCCGTCTCCGGTGCGGGTGGCGATTTGGGTAAGGCGGTTTGCCATGGTGTTTTTCTCTGGTTTAAAGCAGGGATTATTCCCGCTTTGTGGGCCAGATCCTGCGCACTGAAGCAAGAGCCCCTGCACCGACGATTAGGCGGCGCGGATGCAACGGTTATGCAGCGGCAAGGTGCCCTACATCACCGCGTGTTCGGCAATGGCCTCGGCCAGGGTTTCCATCTTGCGCTGTAGATCGTCTTCGGTGTCGGCGTGGCGGCGCGCGACCCGTTCAATCTCTGGGGCGCAGCCGATAAATGCGGCCACCACGGTCGGGTCAAACTGCGCGCCACGCTCGGCCGCAATCTTTTCCACGGCCTGCGCGTGCGACATGCCGGCCTTGTACACCTTGTTGCTGACCATGGCGTCGTAGACATCGGCCACGGCAACAATGCGCGCGCACAAGGGAATGTCTGTTCCGGCCAACTGCTGCGGATAGCCCTGGCCGTCCCAGTGTTCGTGGTGCGACAGCGCCAGGTCTTTGGCCATTTCCAGCCAGGCGTCCGACGGACCACAGGTTCTCTCGGCCTGCAACAGCGCCTTGTAGCCACGCACGGTGTGGCTTTGCATGGCGCTGCGTTCTTCCGGGGTGAATCGGCCCGGTTTGAGCAAAATCCGCTCAGGAATAGCCAGGGTGCCAATGTCGTAGACCAGCACACCTTGCAGCAACTGCGCCAGGTAGTCCGGCGTCAGTATGGGTGCCAGCGATGGCAGGCGCTGCAGTGCCTGCACCAGCACCCGGATATAGCCCTGCATGCGCAACAAATGGCTTTCCGTGTCGGCGTCCCGCCGCTCGGCCAGCGTGGCCATGGCAAACAAGACCACGGACTGGGCCGACGCGCGGGGCGTGGTGGCCATGGTGGCCGTTATGGCCGGTTTGGGGGAGGGAAGGGCTGTCGGATACGGCTCAATGGAAGACATGCTAGGACCTTGCGTAGACAAATGGCATTTTGTAAATCCATACCATTTTGCCATCGCTTGCCTTATAGCTGTCTTTCGGCACCAGTTGCGCGGCTTCAAAGTCCAGGCTCACCATCCAGGCGCCGGGGCGCAACTCTTGCGCGGCCTTGGCCACGGCCTTGGGCATGCTCTCGGGGCGCTGGAACAAATACACCATCTGGTAGCCCGACCAGTCGGCGAGCCAGATGTCGCCCCGGCTAATGCGCGCCCACGGCAGGCGCAGCGCACACAGCCAGCGCAGCGTCGCGCTCCATTCGATGCCATAAAACTGCGCCTTGGGGTAGGCATGGCGCAAGGCCTGCAAGCCATGGCCCAGGCCGCATCCGGCGTCGAGCACGCGGGCGCCGGTGGGCAGGGGCGCAATACCGGGCAAGGCGTGCAAGGCCTTGGCCGGAGTGGGAAACAGGGGTGCGTCGGCCCAGGTGTTGACCGGGTAGACCAGCAACATCACCACCAGCGGCAGCAGCCAAACCCAGGCCGGCATGTCGCCCAGGCCCAGCATGGGCAGGCTCAGGGCGAATGACACCGGAAAACCGGCCGCCACCACCGCCTTGCGCCACCAGGAGTCGCCCCACAGGCTCAAGACCACGCCGATCAGCGCCGCCACCAGCAGGGCGCCGACCATGGGCCAGTCGCGCAGCAGCATGAGCCGAAACGCGGCCCAGCTCACGCCCCAGCTCAAAAGCGCGGGCAGCGGCCAGGGGGAGGCAGCGCGCCAGCGGCTGCGCGGGGCGGGCTGCGGGTCGGTGGTGTTGGCGGGTTCAGCCATGCGGGTCTAGCGGTTGCCGTTGGGCGCTAGGCGCTCGATCAGGCCGTTGAGCGCGTCAAGCGAGCCAAACTGGATAACCACTTCGCCCATTTCCTCCATGCGTCCGCCGCGTTTGACCCGCTTTTTGATGAGCACTTCCACCTGCGCTTGCAGCAGGTCGGACAGCTCTTCTTCCACGCGTTTCAGGTCACGCGACTTTTCTTTTTTGGGCTTGGAAGCCACCAGCGAAAACTCGGCGCTGAGCTTTTTGACCAGGCTCTCGGACTCGCGCACTGACAGCTTTTTGTTGGCAATCTGGTTGGCGGCTGTGATTTGCGTGGCCCGGTCTAGCGACAGCAGGGCGCGGGCGTGGCCCATATCGATGTCGCCGGCCATCAGCATGGACTGCACCGGGTCGGCCAAATTGAGCAGGCGCATCAGGTTGCTGGCGGCACTGCGCGAGCGGCCCACGGCCTGGGCGGCAAGTTCGTGCGTGAGGCCAAATTCCTTGATCAGGCGTTGCAGGCCCTGGGCTTCTTCCAGCGGATTGAGGTCTTCGCGCTGCATGTTCTCGATCAGGGCCATGGCGGCAGCGGCCTCGTCGGCCACATTGCGCACCAGCACCGGCACCCGGTCTAGCCCGGCGAGCTTGGCCGCGCGATAGCGCCGCTCGCCCGCAATGATCTCGTAGACCGGACGGCTTGAGCCCTCGGGGCGGTGCGCCTTGGCGCGCTCGGCGTCCAACTGACGCACCAAAATCGGCTGCATGATGCCCTGGGCCTTGATGCTCTCGGCCAGCTCGTACAGCGCGCCTTCGTCCATGTGGGTGCGCGGCTGGTAGATGCCGGGCACCAGGTCGGCCAGGAGCAGGGTGGTGGGCAGGCTGGCGTCTACCGGTGTGTCGGGCGCGGCGTCTTGCACCTTGGGCCCGAGCAGGGCTTCCAGGCCCATGCCGAGTCCTTTGGGTTTTTTACTGGCCATCTTTAGCCTCCTTAGGGGGTGAGTAGTGTGTGAAGCAAGGCCTGGCCTGCGGGCCAGTCGCCAAGCTGAGAATCGGCGTTGATGTGGCCGGCGTGGCCGCAGTCATGCCACTGCGCGCCCCAGGCGCGGGCAAAGGCTTGCGCGCGCTCCAAGCTGCAGTAAGGATCGTTGTGGCTGCCTGCCAGCACGCTGGCAAAGGGCAGGCGCTGCAGCACCACCGGCGACCAGCTGTGCAGCACGCCCCGCAGCTCTTCGCGCTCGGCGTCGCCCGGGGCCACCAGCAGCGCGCCTTGCACCAGGTGCGTGTTGCGCGAACACTCCGCCCAGGCCGCCACCAGCAGGCAACCCAGGCTGTGGGCCACCAGCACGCAGGGTGCGTCTTGGGCCAGCACCACTTCTTCGAGCCGGGTAATCCAGTCGCCGCGCAGGGGCTGCATCCAGTCGTGCTGCTCCACGCGCAGGTAGCCGTGGCGGGCTTCCCAGCGGCTTTGCCAGTGGTCGGGGCCCGAGTTTTGCCAACCGGGCAAAAGCAGCACCTTCGGGTTTGCGGCCATGGCGCTTAGCCCATCTTGGGCAGGCGGCGCAGCATTTCCTGGGCAAAGGCGACAAAGGCCTGCGCGCCCTTGGAGGCCGGGTCAAACGCCACGCCGGGAAGACCGTAGCTGGGTGCTTCAGCCAGGCGCACATTGCGCGGGATGACGGTGTCAAACACCTTGTCGCCAAAGTGGGCGGTGAGCTGTTCGCTGACCTGCTGCTGCAAGGTAATGCGCGGGTCAAACATCACCCGCAAGAGGCCGATGATGCGCAAGTCGTCGTTGAGGTTGGCCTTGACTTGCTTGATGGTGTTGACCAGGTCGGTCAGGCCCTCTAAAGCAAAGTACTCGCACTGCATGGGCACGACCACGCCATGGGCGCAGCACAGGCCGTTGAGCGTCAGCATGGAAAGCGATGGCGGGCAGTCGATCAGCACAAAGTCGTAGTCTTTGTCCACCTCGGCCAGGGCGGTTTTGAGGCGGCGCTCGCGGCGCTCCAGCTCCACCATTTCCACCTCGGCCCCGGCCAATTCGCGGTTGGCGCCCAGAATGTCGTAGCTGCAGCCGGCCGCCACCAGCTTGTCGCTGCGGGTGCGCGCCTCGGCAATGCTGGCCGATTCCAACAATACATCGTAAATGCTAAGCGCCAGGCTGCGCTTGTCCACGCCCGAGCCCATGGTGGCGTTGCCCTGGGGGTCCAGGTCAATCATCAGCACGCGCTGGCCCAACTGCGCCAGGCCCGCCGCCAGGTTGACGGTGGTGGTGGTTTTGCCAACGCCACCTTTTTGGTTGGCAATGCAGAATATTTTGGCCATGGGTCAGGAACGCAGAAAAAGAAAAGGGGCCGCAGGCGCTGCGGTTTCACGTGGAACAAGGACGCCGCGCATCATTGCGTCGCCACCAGTTTGAGGCCGAAGCCGATCAAAAACACACCTGCGACTTTTTCCAGCACACGGCCAATTACCGGATTGGCGCGCACGCGCTCGGCAAAAAAATGGGTTAACAGCGTGGCGCCCAGGCCGTAGGCAAAAGTCAGGGCGGCAATGGTGGCAGCCATAAAGCCGTAGGTCACCAGGCCTTGCTGGCGCGCCGGATCGACAAACAGCGGGAAAAACGCCATGTAAAACAAAATCGCCTTGGGGTTGAGCAGGGTGATCAGCATGGCCTGGCGCAGGTACTGGCGCGGGCGGATGTTGATAGGCATGGGCGCGCCGGGCTTGGACGTGAGCATGGTGCCGCCCAGCCAGGCCAAGTAGCCCGCGCCCACCCATTGCACCACCTGAAACGCTGCCGGGTAGGCAGCGAGCAGCGCCGCCACACCCGCCACCGCCAGCCACATCAGCACCTGGTCACCCAAAATTACGCCAGCCGTCGCGGCAAGGCCACCACGCACGCCGCCCTTGCTGGTAGACAGCACCAGCGCCAGATTGCCCGGGCCGGGGATCAGCAAGAACACCAGAATGGTGACGACAAAAGTACCGTAATCGCTGACGCCGAGCATGAAGTTCCTAAAGGATGAGGGCCCAAGTTTACGTTAGGCACTTTCAGCCAGGCTGGCGCCACTCTCGGAGCGCCCGCTTGTGCGGGCAGGGCGCGTCAGGCGCGGCGCATCCAGACCAGGCAGCGCTCGGCGTCCAAGCCCGGCACTTGCAGCGGTTCCACGTGGAACACCTGCACGCCGGGGTCTAAGGCCAGCAGTTCGGCCGCCGGGTGTTTGCCCTTCATGGCCATCCACACACCCAGCGGCGCCAAGGCGCCCACCGACCACTGTGTGAAATCAGCCAACGAGGCAAAGGCGCGCGAACACACCACGTCATAGGGCTCGGTCAAACTTTCCACGCGAGCGTGGATGCCGCGCAAACGAGGCAGCTTCAGGCTGACTGCCGCCTGCTGCACAAAAGCGGCTTTCTTGGCCACCGTATCCACGCAGTGCACCGTCATGGTGGGGCAGCAAATCGCCAACACCACGCCGGGCAGGCCGGCGCCCGCGCCCACATCGAGCACGCGCACCGACTCGTCACGCCCCAGCGCTGCGAGCTGCTGGCGCAAGGGACGCACCACCGCCAGGCTGTCAAGCAGGTGATGGGTGAGCATGTCTTGTGGGTCGCGCACGGCGGTCAGGTTGTAGACGCGGGTCCACTTCTGGATCAGATCCACATAGCCGAGCAGGGCGGCGATCTGCGCATCATCCAGCGCCAACTCCAGGGCCTGCAGGCCAGCGCGCAGTTGCGGCTCAAGCGGTCGGCTCACGCCTGCGCCTCAGACGCCACAGGCAAAGGCGCCTTGGCGGCAAAGTCGCGGAAGTTGCCTTTTTTCAGGTGAATCAGCAAGAGCGAAATCGTGGCCGGGGTAATGCCTGAGAGGCGCGAGGCCTGGCCCAGGGTTTCGGGGCGCAGCTGGTTCAGGCGCTGGCGAGCCTCAATGCTCAGGGCAGACACCTGCATATAGTCCAGCTCGGCGGGCAAGCGCAGGTTCTCGTAATGCGCGGCGCGGCCCACTTCTTCTTGCTGGCGCGTGATGTAACCCGAGTATTTGGCGGCAATTTCCACCTGCTCAATCACGCTGGCTACGAACACGTCTTGCGCGGCGCTGTCGTCTGCTGCGGACGCTAGCGCCGCGCTGGCGTAGCGTCCGGCGTCCAGGCCCATCAGGTCGGCGTAGCGCACGTCGGGGCGGCGCAGCAGCTCAGCCAGGTTGTATTCATGCTCAATCGCCTTGCCCAGCACGCGCTCGGATTCGCTGGCTGCTAGGTTGTTGGGGTTGACCCAGATGGAGCGCAGGCGCTCGGTTTCACGTGAAACCGCCTCGCGCTTGCGGCAAAACGCCGCCCAGCGTGCATCGTCCACCAAGCCCAGGGCGCGGCCGGCTTCGGTCAGGCGCACGTCGGCGTTGTCTTCGCGCAGCTGTAGCCGGAACTCGGCGCGGCTGGTAAACATGCGGTAGGGCTCGGTCACGCCCTTGGTAATCAGGTCGTCCACCAGCACGCCCAAATACGCCTCGTCGCGTCCGGGCAGCCAGGTGTCGCCGCTCCAGGCGGTTTGCGCCCCAGCTTGCAGCGCGGCGTTCACCCCGGCAAACAGGCCTTGGGCGGCGGCCTCTTCATAGCCCGTGGTGCCGTTGATTTGCCCGGCAAAAAACAGACCGCCAATCTGGCGCGTCTCAAAACTGCTTTTCAGCGCGCGCGGGTCAAAGTAGTCGTACTCAATGGCGTAACCGGGGCGCAGGATGTGCGCGTTTTCCAGACCCACCATGCTGCGCACCAGCGCGTACTGAATGTCAAAGGGCAGGCTGGTGGAAATGCCGTTGGGGTAGTACTCGTGGGTGGTCAGGCCCTCGGGCTCGAGAAAAATCTGGTGGCTTTCCTTGTCGGCAAAGCGGTTGACCTTGTCTTCTACGCTCGGGCAATAGCGCGGGCCCACGCCCTCGATATTGCCGGTGAACATGGGGCTGCGGTCAAAGCCGCTGCGAATGATCTCGTGGGTGCGCGCGTTGGTGTGGGTGATCCAGCAAGGCATTTGCTGCGGGTGCTGTTCCACCCGGCCCATAAAGCTGAACACCGGCATGGCCGCGCTCATGCCGCCGGGCATGCCATCGCCAGGTTGCGCCTGGCATCTCCTGAAATCAATGCTGCGCCCGTCAATGCGCGGCGGCGTGCCGGT
>CAMDHS010000024.1 GCA_945898115.1 Comamonas sp. lk | reverse complement strand
TCCCAAAACTGGGTGGCGATGCGTGACGGGCTGGGAAAAATGAACTCGGACACCGCAAACACGCTGCAAATCGCCTGCCACAGCAACAACACCACCAGCAGCAGCAGCCAGGGCGACCAGGTTTCCAGTTGTTTTTGGGTCATGGCGTGGTGGCGGTGGCGGTGGCGGCGGTGAGGTTATTGCGCGTGGCGCCGATGTGGCCGCGCAACTCGTGCACGATGTCGGTGAATTCGCGGGTGTAGGTCAGCTCCAGGTCGCGCGGGCGTGGCAGATCTATGTGGCGCTTGACCACAAAGCGCCCCGGGCTCTTGCTCATGACATACACCGTGTCGGCCAGAAAAACCGATTCGCGCAGGTCGTGCGTCACCAAAATCACGTTGAACTGCTGCTCGGTCCACAGGTCGCGCAGGATGCACCACAGGTCTTCGCGCGTAAACGCATCCAGCGCGCCAAAGGGTTCGTCCAGCAGCAGCATCTTGGGCTCATGGATGAGCGCGCGGCAAATGCTGGCGCGCTGCTGCATGCCACCCGATAGCTGCCAGGGGAATTTGTCCTCGTAGCCGCCCAAGCCCACTTTTTGCAGAAGCGCGCGGGCGCGGGCTTCGTATTCCTTGCGCTTGGCTTTGAAGTTGCTGCGGTAAGGCTCCACAATCTCTAAGGGCAGCAGCACGTTGTCCACCGTGGTGCGCCACGGCAAAAGCGAAGGCGCCTGAAACGACATGCCCGAGATCTTGAGCGGCCCGGTTACCGGTGCGCCGTCAATCATGATGCGGCCTTTGGACGGCATCTTCAGGCCCGTGGCCAGCTTCATGAAGGTGGATTTGCCGCAGCCCGAGGGCCCGACGATGGCAATGAACTCGCCCTGGCGCACCTGCAGGTCAATCGCCTCCACCGCAAAGTGGTTCTGGGCCTGCAATTCGGCGTTGTAGGCCAGCCAGACGTCCTGAAAGTCAACAAACCAGCCTGGCTCAGGGGTGTTCATGGTGCGCGCGGTCGGGCTTACTTCTTGGGCAAGACGTTGAGTTCGGCCTTAGACGGCAAAAAGCTGGGGTTCCACACCGCGTCTGGGTTGATACGGGTTTTGGTATTAAAGGCGTCCGACACCTGCGAGGCCATCAGCGCCAAACGTGGGCCACTGACTTGGCCAAAACCCTCAGTGCGGGCGTTCGCGCTGTTGATGGCGGTGTCAATGGCGAGCTGCAGGCGGCGGGTTTCCAGGTCGGCGTTGATGATGCCGTCCCGCGCCTTGACATCGGCCACGGCAGACGCCGGGTTGCCGATCACGTCTTTCATGCCCTTGGCAAAGGCGGCCAAGAAGGCTTTGACAGCGGCCGGGTTTTCTTTGATGAGCTTGGGCGAGGCGATGATGGCGTTGCCATACAACTTGACGCCATAGGCCGGGTAGGGCAGCACCACCACGTCTTCGGCCTTGACGCCACGCGCTTCTAGGTTGAGCAGCGAGGTGAAGGTAAAGCCGGTAATCGCGTCCACGTCACCGCGCGCGAGCATGGTTTCGCGCAGCGGCGGGTCCATGGCGATCCACTGCACGCCATTGACCGCATTGGCCTTGGCAAAAATCGGAAACGCACGTCGGCCGGCGTCAAACACGGGCGCGCCGAGTTTTTTGCCGCTCAAATCGGCGGGCGTCTTGATGCCGGACTTCTTTAATGCCATTACCGACGCTGGCGTGTCGTTGTAAACCATCATTACCGCCACGGGCTTGTTGGGGGCGTCGGCGTTGTTGGCATGAAATTCCATGAGCGCGGCCGTGTCGGCAAAGCCCATGTCGTAGGCGCCAGACGCCACCCGTGTGACAGTGCCGCCCGAGCCGTTGCCCGCGTCAATGGTCACGTCGAGCTTGGCGTCCTTGAAATAGCCCTTGGCCGCGGGCGTCAGGAAAAGCGCCGCCGGGCCTTCAAAGCGCCAGTCGAGCTGGAACTTGATGGGCGTGGTTTGGGCCATGGCCATGCTGGTAGCTAGGCTGGCGGTGGCAAGCGCCAGGGCGCGCAGAAAAAATGGGGTTTTCATGGTGGGGAAATTCCTTGCGGTTTACGTCAGGGGTCGGGCCAAGTACAAGCTGCGCATGCTAGCAAATTTAGTGCCTGTTTTGGAAAATAGCAGACCCTATTTCAAGCCAAGCGACCCAGGTGCGTGGCAGGCAGGTCGCAATCGCAATGGACAGAGAAACTGTATACACTTTCCACCGTTGTTACATATGCTGCTTTTGAAGGAGATGCCCCATGGGCCTGAGTACCCACGTTTTGGACACCATGCACGGGAGCCCCGCCGCAGGCATGGCGGTGGCGCTTTACACCACGTCCGCGCAGGACGGATCGGCCACCTTGGTCAAACGCATGGTACTCAACGCCGATGGTCGCAACCCTGACGGTCTGTTGTTTGATACGCAAAGCCTGCAAAAAGGCACGTACCGGCTGGTGTTTGATGTGGCTGCCTACTTTAGGGCGCGCGGCGTGGAGCTGCCAGACCCCCCGTTTTTGAACCAGGTCAGCCTGGACTTTGGCGTGGCCGATGTCAGCCAGCACTACCACGTGCCACTCTTGGTCAGCCCCTGGAGTTATTCCACCTACCGCGGCTCCTAAGTGCAAGGTGTTCCTGCGCTGTGGGCGACTCGCCCGGTTTTAATGCTGGCCTTCGGACAAGGTGTCGAGCTGAAAGCGCCCGGTCTTGTGCCACAGCCAGGTATCGGTATAGGTGACCTTGCCCATGCGTACCGGCGCGGGATAGGGCGCTGCAGCCCGCACGGTGCGCTCAATTTCGGCCATGACGGCGGGCACGTGCTGCGGCGCGCGCATCCAGCGCACATCAGTAACGGCGCCTTGCTGGTCGATATCGACCTGCAATACGCCTACCGCCTGCAACAGGGGCGGCATCTTGCCTTTGAAGATGCGCTCGCGCAGGCGCTCGTACAAATGCGTGGCGGCGTCACGCCGGTAGTCGCGCGGGGTGCCCGCCTGGGATACATAAGTTGGCACCACCACAGCAGGCGCTGCGGGCGGCGCGATTACCACCGGCGCGATGGGCACGGGGGCCGCAGCGACCGGAGCGGGTGGCGGCTTGACGGCCACGGGTGCGGGCGGCGGTGGCGTGGCGCAGCCTGCGATGATGATGGCTACCGCCAAGGTGTACAGAGCTTTGCTGGGTGTGCGGCGGCGGGCCGACATAAACGTGTCTGTCATGCGATGTCCCCAAAAGTATTTTTTATCAACGACAAGCAATATTTCATGCAAGGCTACCCATGCAGCGTTTGATGGCGCAATTTTTCGCGCAATTGGCGCACAGTAACGCCATTTTGGTGCGCGTGCAAGCGACCCAAGGATCGGTGCCGCGCGAAGTGGGTGCCTGGATGGCGGTTTTTGCCGACTGCACCGTGGCCACGGTGGGCGGAGGCCGCCTGGAACTCGACGCCATTGCCCATGCGCGCGCACTGCTACAAAGCCCCAACCTGGAGCGGCTGCAGCATTACCCGCTGGGCCCGAGCCTGGGGCAGTGTTGCGGGGGCCAGGTCACGCTGGTGTTTAGCCCGGTCAGCGCGCAAGACCAGGTGGCGCTGGCGCAGCAGTTGCGCCCGGCGCAGATGCCGGTGGCCTTGTTTGGCAGCGGCCATGTGGGCACGGCAATCGTGCATGTGCTGGGCCCGCTGCCTGTTGCCCTGAGCTGGATCGACAGCCGCGACCAGCCCTTCCCGCCCGATCTACCCATAGGCGTGCACTTTGAACACTCCAACCCGGTGCAGGGTGCGGTAGCGCATCTGGTTCCCCAGTCGCGGGTTTTGGTCATGAGCTTTAGCCACGCCGAAGACCTGGACATTGTGCAGGCCTGTCTGCTGCGCCAACGTGCGCGGGGCGACTTGCCTTTTATCGGGCTGATCGGCAGTAAAACCAAATGGGCCACGTTTCGCCACCGGCTCGAGGCCAAAGGCTTTAGTGCGGCCGAGCTGGCGCACGTCACCTGCCCCATTGGCATAGCGGGCATCTACGACAAGCGCCCCGAGGTGATTGCGGTGGCGGTGGCGGCGCAGTTGTTGCTACTTGCTGCTTAGGCGGCGCACCTCAGCCCCCACAGCACCGCGCTGCCTACAATTTCCCCACTGGAGAACCCCCGCATGGAATCGTATTTACTGGACTGGGCCAATTTGCTTTTGCGCTGGGCGCATGTGGTCACTGCCATTGCCTGGGTGGGGTCCTCGTTTTATTTTGTGTTTTTGGACAGCAGCCTCACGCCGCCGGTGGACGAGGACCTCAAGCGCCAGGGCGTGAGCGGTGAGTTGTGGGCGGTGCATGGCGGGGGCTTTTATCACCCGGTCAAGTTCGCGGTGCGCCCGCCGCAGTTGCCCAGCCACCTGCACTGGTTTTATTGGGAAAGTTACAGCACTTGGCTCACCGGCTTTTCGCTGTTTACTATTTCTTATCTGTGGAACGCCGGTACCTATTTGGTCGACAAATCGGTGATGGACTGGTCACCAAGCGCGGCAGTGGCCGTGGCGTTGGGCTTTTTGGTGGTGTTTTGGCTGGCCTATGACGCCTTGTGCCGTGTTTTTGGTGAGCGCGAGGGCGGCGACCGCATTGTGGGTGTGCTGGTGGCGCTGCTGGTATGCGCGGCGTCTTGGCTGGCCTGCCACTGGTTTGCCGGGCGCGCGGCCTTTTTGCTGGTGGGCGCCATGATCGCCACCAGCATGAGCGCCAATGTGTTCTTTTGGATCATCCCGGGCCAAAAAACCGTGGTCGAGAGCATCCGCGCCAACCAGCCGGTAGACCCCATCCACGGCAAGCGCGGTAAACAACGCAGCGTACACAACACCTATTTCACGCTGCCGGTGCTGTTTGCCATGCTCAGCAACCACTACAGTTTTACCTATACCCACCCGCACAACTGGCTGGTGCTGATTGCCATGATGTTTGCGGGCGCGGCCATTCGACAGTTTTTTGTGCTGCGCCACGGCTTTAAGCTCGCGCGCAATCCGCATCCCTGGCCTTATGCGGCGGCCGGCGTGCTGGCCATTGTGGGCGTGGTGGTGGCGCTGGCCCCGGCGCCAAGACCACCGGGCGAGGCGCAAGCGTCTGCGCCCGTGGGCTACGCCACTGTGCAGCCCATATTGGCCCAGCGCTGCTATGCCTGTCACGCCGAGCAGGTGCAAATGAAAAACGTGCGCCTCGACTCGCCCCAGGCCGTGGCCCTGCATGCCCAAGGCATTTACCAGCAAGCGGTGGTAACCCGCGTCATGCCCATGAACAACTCCACCCAGATTACCGAGGCCGAACGCGAAACGCTCAAGCGCTGGTTTGAGGGCGGGGCCAAGCTGGACTGATCAGGCTGCCGGCACGCCGTGGTCGTACCTTGACACGCCGCTGTGCTCTGGCCAGCGGGGCAGGGTGCCCAGGCCCAATAGCCCCAGCGCCATGCCGATGTGCAGCAAGTCGCCGGGCACCAGCACGCCGCCCACCGACACCTTGGCTGCAAACAACACCAAGCCGGCCAGCATCAGGGCGCCGGCCAGCGCGCCACGCCATAGCCCGGCGCGTGCCAGAGTTACGACGATGGCGATAACAGACAGCACGGCCAGGCCATCGGCCACCACCCGTTTTTGCCCGGCGCCGACAATCAGCACACCCAAGACCGCCATCACACCCATGAAGATCCAGGCAAAGCGCGTGTTGCGCGTCACCAAGGCATCTGGCCACAGCACGGCCACCGCCAGCAGCGGAAATGCCGCCATGGCGCCCAGCATGGACGCAAACTGGTGCCAGGTGGGCAGCGGGTAGATTCCCGAAAAGCGCAACACCCCCAGCAAGGCCGCTGCAGCGAACAGCGCGCACGCCAAACGCAACGCTACCGGGGCCTGCGCGCGGCTGGCCAGCCACAGGCCTACCAGGCACAAGAAACCATCGGTCAAGGCCAGGCTAGACATGGGCTGCTCCGCGCACGCGGGGGTGCAGCCAGGCATAACCCAGCGCGCCATAGACCAGCACCATGGCGCCCGAGAAGCTGAAGCGCTGCACTGGCGTAAAGCCTTTTTGGGCAAACAAGAAATACATCAACAGCAGCGTGCCAATCACGGTGAGGGTAAGCGCTACCCGGCGCATCATTTGGGGCGCGGGTGTGGCAAAGCGCACAAACTTTTCTGCCTCAAAGTGGGCGTTCACGGGCGGCGCCTCGGGCGGCTGCCAGCCGGGCCCGGCAAAAAAGCACATCAGCTTGTTGCGCCAGCCAGCCGTGGCGCGGGCCTGCGCCACGATGGCAACGTAATGGTGCACATTGCCCCACACCGCGTTCCAGCTGTGCAGCGGCTTGCGCACGCCGTACATGGGTTCTTCGTCAGCGCGCTCGTCGGCATAGGTGCCAAACATGCGGTCCCAGAGGCTGAAAATGCCGCCGTAGTTTTTGTCAATGCAGTAGTCGTTTTGGCCGTGGTGCACCCGGTGGTTCGAGGGGGTGACCAAAAACAGCTCCAAAAAGCCCAGGCGCCCGATCAGCCGCGTGTGCACCCAAAACTGGTAGACCAAGTCAATCACCGCCACCGTCAAAAACACCTTGAGCGGAAAACCCAACAAGGCCAGCGGCACATAAAACACCCAACGAAAGTAAAAGCCCGTGGACGACTGGCGCATGGCGGTGGACATATTGAACTCTTCGCTGCTGTGGTGCACCACGTGCGCCGCCCACAAAATATTCACCTCGTGGCCGCTGCGGTGCACCCAGTAGTAGAAAAAGTCATACAGCACCAGCGCCAGCACCCAGGTCAGCGGGTTGCTAGTGTCCCAGGTAAATGCGCCAAAACGCTCCACCAAAATCGCGTACATGGCCACGCTGATGGCCCCGCCAATGGTGTTGACAAACTGGCTCACGGTGCCAATGTTCATGGACGTGAGCGTGTCCTGAAACCGGTACACCTGCACGCCCCGGCGATGCGCCACGTACATCTCAATGGCGACTAACAAAAAGAAAACCGGGATGGCAAACAGATAGGGGCTCATGCGCAGGGCTCCGAAAATGGGTGGAGTAAAGGTTCTAAAACCCGGACTATATGTCTAATTTGGTTTTTTGGGCGGCTTGTCAGAATCATTTTGTTGTCAAGGCGCCAGCGCCTGGTGCGCCAGGCGGCGGTTCCTTAGGCCGATTTTTCGCCTGCCTGAGCAGTCGGCTATGCGGTGCGCTGCAGGGCGGCAGGCTTTTTTTGGTACAGCGGTTGACCGACCCGGTCAATGTGGGCGGCCAACGCCGGGTTGCCCAGCTGCTCGTAGATAGACAGGTCTATTTCGTAGGGAAGCAGCAAATCGTCCAGCGCTTCTTCTATGTCGCCCAACACCGATTGCGTCAGGGCGGGCCCTTGCAAAGTCAGGTCAATGTCCGAGCCAGGTTTGAAATTCCCCTTGGCCCGCGAGCCGTACAGCAGCGCCTGGTCAATCTGCGGGAAGCGCGCCAAAACGGCGCCAATTGTTTGCAGCGTTGCCGCACTCAAACCGCCGCCATCGAACGCAGGTGCGCCCGTGTTCATGCGTCGGATCCGCTTTGCAGGTGCGCAGACAGCCTTTGTGCCAACGCCTCAAATGCAGGGTGAAAACGCGTCAGTATGTCGTTTGCCACGCCTTGTGCGACATCGGTGTTGTAGGTGTGCGATGTCAGGTTGCGGGCTTTGATCATGTCCATCCACGCCTGGCCATCGGTCACCAACGCATTTTTGAAAGCCGAGCGGCTGGCATCGCGCGAGCCAATCAGTCCAAAGACGCCTTGCTGTTCGAGGTAGTCCTTCAACACGTTCCAGGCCAACTCGTGGGTGAATTCAAAGGCCTGAATCAGCCCTTGCTGCTCCAACTGAGACAAGGGTCGCTCGCTGGCCAGTGCCACAGCCGCGTTTAGGCTCGCAAGTGCTCTGGCGTAGTTGGAGAAGCGCTGTTTCCACCGGATGTCGTCGGCCATATCAGTTCCAAGGGATGGGTGGCGGGATGTTACAGAAGTCCAGTCTGCATGGTGGCTCCGTGTTTGGGGCAGCAATGATGCCGTCGTGCTTGCTGCTCTGCACTAGCCCACCGGCGCCGCATGCGCCTTCCTAAACCCTGTAGATGCTGAAACCCGCATTCATCAAGGCGTGCTTGCCAAAGGGGGTGTTGCCGCATCCACCGCGTCGGCTGGCGGAAGCACGGTCATATTGGATGGCATGTCCCCGGCCGGCGGCGCCTTGGGCTGGGTCAGATCGTCAATGGCTTCGTCGATCATGCCGCCAACCAGTTCGTCGACCAACATCTTGGTCATCTTTTCAAAAATTCCACCGGAGTACGTCCTCTCCGGCGGGGGAACGTATTTCTCGCTAACGCCGCATTCGCGCCGCTGCTCGGTGGAGCCGATGTAATAGGTGTTGCAGGTGGTGGTGGTTTCAAGCGTGCCCCAGCGCCCGCCCTTGGGCGAGCGCACCTTTTTTGAGCTCATGGTGGTTTCGGTATTGGTCCAGGGCAGGTTGGCCAGGCCTTCAGCGCAGCCGCTGCAAAGCAGGGTGACGGCCAAGACCAGCGTCAGGCGGGAAATAGGGGGCATGGGAGCTTTCGAAAAGTGGCTGCAAGCAAGACCTTGCGCCACTTCAACGGTTTGGCGCCAAATAAGTTGACGATTTTTCTTTTGATAATGAAATTTTGGCGTTGGTGTCAATTCTGGGCGGGCTGCCACCCCAGAACCGGCAGCGCCTTAGGCTTTGCGCCCGTATCCCGTGGTCCTAGGCCCCCAGCACCAGCTTGAGCGCCAGCCCCGCAAACACCACGCTTGCCAGCCGATTGAGCCGCACTTGGGCGCGCGGCGAGTCTTGCAGTAGCTGACCAAAGCGCCCAGCCAGCAGGGCCACCGCGCCAAAGGTGAGCAAGGTGGCGAGCATGAACACGCCGCCGAGCTGCAATATCTGCAGCGCCACGGCGCCGCGTGCAGGCTCGACAAACTGGGGCAAAAAGGCCAGAAAAAACAGGGCCACCTTGGGGTTGCTGATGTTCATCAGCACGCCGCGCACATAGGTCTGGCGTGCGCCCAGGGGCGGCGCTGCATTTCCCCCGGGCAAACCAGCGGCGGCGCGCCAGGAAAGCCAGGCCAGCCACAGCAAATAAGCGGCGCCCAGCGCCTTGAGCACCGCAAAGGCTGAGCCAGAGGCCGCGAGCAACGCCGCCAGACCCAGCGCCACGGCGGCGGTGTGAAACAGCAGCCCGCTGCACAAGCCCAGCACCACCAATAGCCCGGCGCGCGCACCGTGCACCGCCGCGTGCAGTAGCACAAACACATTGTCCGGCCCCGGCACCAGCGCCAACAGCACGGACGCCGCAAAAAACGCCAGCGCGGTGTCGCCGCTCAGCAGTGCCACCGGTTTAGCCCACCCGCGCGGCCAGGGTTTGGGCCATGGCGTTGTGCTGCTCAATCAGCGGCCACAGGTCTACCGTGGTCAACTGGCCGTCTTGCACCACGACGCGGCCGTTGACCACGGTGTAGGCGGCGTTAGCGCTGGCGCACAACATCAGGCTGGCTACCGGGTCGTGCACGGCAGCGCCTGCAAACTGCAGGCTGCGCAGGTCAAACAGCGCCATGTCGGCGCACATGCCGACCTTGATTTGCCCGATGTCGGTGCGCCCCAGCACCTCGGCGCCGCCGCGCGTGGTCAGGGCTAGGGCGTCGCGGGCGGTCATCTCCAGGGGCGCGGTGTCGCAGCCAAACTGGGTGCGGCCCTGGGCGTCCTGCGTGGGCGCCTCTAGCGACTTGCGCAAGCGCGCCAGCAGCATGGCCTGGCGTGCTTCGCCCAGCATGTGGGCGCCGTCGTTGCTGGCGCTGCCGTCCACGCCCAGGCCTACCGGCACTCCAGCGGCCAGCATTTTGCGCACCGGTGCGATGCCGCTGGCCAAGCGCATATTGCTGCACGGGCAGTGCGCCACGCCGGTGCGGGTGGCGGCAAACAGGCTGATGCCTTCATCGTCGAGCTTGACGCAGTGGGCGTGCCACACATCGTGGCCCAGCCAGCCCAGTTCTTGCGCGTATTGCGCGGGCGTGCAGCCAAATTTTTCCCGGCTGTAGGCAATATCGTGGTCGTTTTCGGCCAGGTGAGTGTGCAGGCGAACGCCGTATTGGCGCGCCAGCTCGGCTGATGTTTTCATCAGGTCGCGGCTCACGCTAAAGGGCGAACAGGGCGCCACGGCCACTTGCGTCATCGCGCCAAAGGCGGCGCTGTGGTAGCGCTCCACCACGCGCTGGGTGTCTTTGAGGATGGCGTTTTCGTTTTCCACCAAGTGGTCGGGCGGCAGGCCGCCTTGGCTTTGCCCCACGCTCATGCTGCCCCGCGTGGCGACAAAGCGCATGCCAATGGCGCGCGCCGCTTCGATGCTGTCGTCCAGTGTGACGCTATTGGGGTAGATGTAGAGGTGGTCGCTGCTGGTAGTGCAGCCGCTTTGCAGCAGCTCGGCCATCGCCACCTGGGTGCTGGTGTAAACCATGTCGGGCGTGAGGCCCGCCCAAATGGGGTACAGGCCGCGCAGCCAGCCACACAGCTCGGCGTTTTGCACCGCCGGAATCGCCCTTGTGAGCGACTGGAACAGGTGGTGGTGGGTGTTGACCAGGCCTGGGACCAGCAGGTGGTGGCGCGCGTCAATCACCACGCCAGCGTTGTGTGGCAGGGTGTCGGCGGGGCCTATGGCGGCAATCAGCCCGTCGCGCACCAGCACCGAGGCATTGCGCAACTCACTGCGCGCATCGTCTTGGGTGGCCACAGTGTGGGCGTTGAGGATGAGCAGGGTTGACATACGGGCATTGTGCCGTAGGCCCCGGGTCGCCAAGTACGATGGCAACTTGCCGCACTTCGCGCTCTATCATCATGGCATGCAAACCCCAATGACTGTCCCCAAAACGTTTTCATCTCCATCACAACAGCCGCAGGAATTTTTGCGAGCTTTGTTTCAGGCCGCAGTAAAGCGCGCCCTGCCGCTGCACAACACGGCCGCGTTTTTGCCACCGCCGCCCAAGGGCCGCACCCTGGTGCTGGGCGCGGGCAAGGCTGCAGGCGCCATGGCGCAGGCGGTTGAAGCCTTGTGGCCGGCGGACGCGCCCCTCTCGGGCCTGGTGGTTACGCGCTACGGCCACACGCCGCCGCGCCCGACTGGCCTGGCGCAGCGCATTGAGGTGGTGGAGGCAGCGCACCCGGTGCCCGATGCTGCCGGTCTGGAGGCGGCGCAGCGCATTTTGGCGCTGACCCAGGAGCTGAGCGCTGACGACCTGGTGCTGTGCCTCATATCCGGTGGCGGCTCGGCCCTGCTCACGCTGCCCGCCGAGGGCCTGAGCCTGCAAGACAAACAGCGCATCAACCAGCAGCTGCTGGAGAGCGGCGCTCACATTGGCGAGATGAACTGTGTGCGCAAACATCTCTCGCGCATCAAGGGCGGCCGCCTGGGCGCGGCCTGCGCGCCCGCGCGGGTGGTGACGCTGACCATCAGCGATGTGCCCGGTGACGATCCGTCCACCATCGCCAGCGGCCCCACGGTAGCCGACGCCACAACATGCCAAGACGCGCTGGACATCTTGCGTCGCTACGGCATTGAAGTGCCGAAGGCGGTAGAAATCGCTTTGCAGGCAGGCACGCTTGAAACGCCCAAGCCCGGCGACGCCGCCTTTAGCGGCCACGGCTTGCACCTGATCGCCACGCCCCAGCAAAGCCTGCAAGCCGCCGCAGACGCGGCGCGTGCGGCGGGCATTGCCGCCTACATCCTGAGCGACGAAATAGAAGGCGAATCGCGCGAAGTGGCCAAGGTGCACGCAGCGATGGCACGCGCGGTGGCCAAAGGGCAGGGCGCGTTTCAAAAGCCCTGTGTGATCTTGAGCGGCGGTGAAACCACGGTGACCATCCGCCCGCGCGCACCTGGCGCAGTCAAAGGCCGGGGCGGACGCGCAGGCGAGTTTTGCCTGGGCCTGGCGCAGGCACTGCAAGGCATGGACGGCGTCTGGGCGCTGGCCGCCGACACCGACGGCATTGACGGCGTGGAAGACAACGCCGGCGCCCAAGTCGCGCCCGACACCCTGGCGCGCGCCGCGGCGCTTGGCCTGAAGATCACGGACCATTTGCAACGCAACGACGCCTATGGATACTTTTCCGCGCTGGGCGATTTGGTGGTGACCGGCCCCACGCACACCAATGTGAATGACTTCAGGGCGGTGCTGGTGTTGTAGGGCAGGCCGCGAGCACGTTGGCGGGGCTAGGCTTGTGGGTTGGCCTACAAGCTGCCCCTTTGGAACAGCTCCGCGTGCTGGCGTGTGCCTTGAAACACGGTGCGCGCCAATGCTCTGGGGAAGTCGGCGGGCAAACGCTGCTCCACGGCACTGAGCGCCGCGTCCAGGCGCTGCACCATGGCAAGCATGGCGTCCCAGGCGCCTTCCACGCCGCTGCGCTGGGCCAGCGCTTTCCAGTGGCGGTACTGGATTTCTGATAATTTGTAATGCGCTGTCTTGCCGCGCACGGCCATCGCCATTTTGGTTTTGGGGTAGGGCAAGGCATGCGGGCCCGTGCCCATGAGAGGCCAGGCGGAGAGCACGTCGTACAAAGGTGTCATGCGGTAGCGACCGCCGGGCAACACAAACAGGGAAAAGTTTTTGGCGTGGCCGTCAATGGCGGCCAGGCACCAAAAGAGCAACTGGGCGCACAAGAAGTGGCGCCCATCTTCATGGAACGCTTCACCGCCTCTGAGCACATCCAAACAGGCGTCCATGCCGGGGCCACCCCGCTGCTCGTATTTTTGGTCGCTTGCGACGCCTTTGGCCTGGCAAAAGTCCTCTTGCGGCAGACGGGCAATCCAGGCGGAGTGTTGCAAGCTTCGGTCAAAACGGGTGACCACCAGCGCCCGGCGCGCGCCAAAGTCCTGCATTTGGCACTGTGCTGCGGGCAAGCCCAAGGCGTGCACAATTTGGTTGCACAGCCATTCGTTCTCCACCGACAGCCGCAGGTCTAGGTTGCGCCCTGGCGTGATGCCGATGGGCGGTTTGAGGATATGCGTAGTGGGTGTGGCGCCCAAGGGGCGGCACCATTGGCCATTCACTTGCAGCAGAGCGGTTTTCTCTTGCGCTCCGGCAATGGACAAGCGGAACGCTTCTTCCTCGTCTTGCGCCCCGAGGCCGGTCTGCGAGCCCAGGGCGGCCAGGTGGTTTTCAATTTGCGTGGTCGTCAGGGGCTCGTGCTTGAGTTGATCAAAACCCTCGGGGCTCTCGTCCGGGGGCAGCAATTGCACCGCTCCCACGCAATCCCGCCCCACTGCCTGCAAGAGCGCAAAAGCGTTCGTGCCCTTGGTGCGAAAGCGCGCGCTGATGCGCTTGCGAATGTCATCGCTATCGGGCAGCAGGTTGTCAAAATAGTTGCGTACCGCGTCACCCTCGAGGCGGTTGTCTGCGGTAAACGGCAGCGACAGGGACAGCGGACGGCTGCGCGCTGACTCCCGCCAAGACGGTGCATAGTCCAGGCGGTGCGCGCTACTGCGCCCGACGCTCCAGGTGCCCACCCGTTCGCCGTTCATCCAGATGGCAAGTGCGCCCATTACCACTCACCTTGGGCGCCCATGGGGGACGCAAGGGACATGGTTTGCGTTTTGTCGGCTTGCGAGCCGGTGTCGCGCAAGACCAGGTTCACGTCCAAGACTTTCAGCAGTTCCAGCAGTTGCCCCGCGCTAACTGCAGCGGGATTGCGCTCAATGGCCGCGATACGTGACTGGGATACGCCGAGTTTGAGCGCCAGCGCCGCCTGGCTGAGCTGGCGCGCCTTGCGCAGGGAGCGTAGCTGCGGCGCGAGCTGGCTCGGGAGGGAAATCAGATAGTCCACGACAAATACCACTTAAAAGTAATAAGTGAATATTATCATGCTTGGACAATAAAATGCAGTTATTACTTTAGGGTGATATTGCACGCTGCGCCCGAACGTCGGCACAGGCAAGCGTTGCAGGAGTCTGCTTGCAAAAAAGGCCTCAAAAGAGGCCTTTTTTATGGGGTAATGCGCCGCTGCTATTTTGCGTTCGCCGTGCCCACGGGCGCCACAACGCGCTTCTGGTTGAACTTCAACGCAGCTTCTGCAAGCTTGCGCTTGCGCTCCACGTTGAGGCGCTCCACCTCCGCGCGGGTGTTCTTTTTCATGTGGGGGTCTTTGCCGAATACGCCTGCCATAGTGATATTTCCTTTGCCTCAGTCTAACTGAGGGCCTGTGGCCAGCCAGCGACCGGTGTTGGGGCACACCTCGCCTGGCGCAGCTTCGTGCCAGACCTGCTCAACATCGAGCAGCGCAGCGGTGGTCCGGGCGGTGTCAAAGCGGATGCCGAGCACCTGCGTCAGCGCCGGTTGGCTTAGGGGCAGTTCCCAAGTCAGGAACGCCTGGCTGCAGTCGGCGGTGGGCGCAAAGTCGCCGGGGGCAAAGCCGGTGGCGTGGCGCGCAATCACGCCGTGGGGCTGGCCGGTGTCAAACAGCACCACCGTGCCCCGGCGCAGCCCGATGCGCTGGCCGCTTAAGGGGAAATACAGGTCTTGCGCCCGGTCTTCGCTAAGGAACAAATTGCAAAACGCCGCACCGCCATATTGCGCCCCGTCGTGGTGGTAGCGCGCGCCGCGGCAGGCCATCAGCGCCACTTCGCTACTGGCCAGCAGGTCGTGCAGGCCCAGCGTGCGGGTCCAGTCGGCTGCTGCTTGTACGCACAGGCCGTAGTCGGGCCAGCGCATGCGGGCGCGTGCAAGGGGCAGGGCTTCGACGTCGCCGGGTTCGAGCGCCAGCTTGTGGGTGATTTCGCGCTCCCAGTCGGCCAGCAGCCGCAGCGGCAATGGCGGCACATCCACCAGAGCCGACAGCACTATGGCGCTCACGCTGCGGCTGCGCATGGCCTGGCCGTCGCGGTAAAAGGCGGTGGCGCCTTCGGGGCCGTCAACGGGTGCCAAAGGGTTCATGCCATGGCCTGCGCTTAAGCGCTGTAGGCCAGGCCCGAGGCCACGCCGCCAAACAAATCGCCTTCTACCAAGGGCACGCCCACAAACGCCGCTTGCAAGGCGACCTGAAAAGGCCGCAGCGCCGACGAGCCGCCGGTCAGGTAAACGGCGTCAATCGCCTGCGGGGCCAGGCCTGCGGCTTGCACGCATTCGCGCGCGCAGGCCACGGCGCGCGCCAGCAGCGCCTGCAGGTGGTGTTGAATACCGCCGGCCGTCATGGCGGCGTGCAAGCCGGGTTCGACATAGGCCAAATCCAGCCTCGCGTCGGCATTGCTTTGCGAGCAGCCGATCTTTGCCTGTTCAACGTCGTGCGCCAAGTGGTGGCCCAGGCGTGTTTGCAGCACATTGATGAGGCGCTGGTGCAGCTGGGGGTCGGCGTAATTGGTCCACAGCGCTTGTGCTTGTGCCAGAGCGCGCGGCTGGTAGAGCCAGTGGATCAGGTGCCAGGTAGACAAATCAAAAAACACGCGGCTGGGCACCTCGCGCCCTTGCGACCCCAGATGGCCGTAGCCCAGCAGCGGCATCACCAAATCAAGGCTGAGTTTTTGGTCAAAGTCGGTGCCACCCACGTGCACGCCGCTGGTGGCCAGCACGTCGTGTCGGCGATCAGGCAAGCGCCTGCGCTGCGGCCCCAGGCGCACCACGGTGAAGTCCGAGGTGCCACCGCCCACGTCCACCACCAGCACCGTTTGCTCGCGGTCCAAGCGGCGCTCGTAGTCCAAGGCCGCCGCGATGGGCTCTAACTGAAAAGTCACTTCTTCAAACCCGACCGCCTGCGCCGCCTGCTGCAAGGACGCCTGCGCCAGCGCGTCGCGCGCCGGGTCGTCGTCCACAAAATGCACGGGCCGGCCCATCACCACGCGCGTGGGCGCGCTGCCCAGGCTGTGCGCGGCGCGCTCGCGCAGCGTGGCCAAAAAGGTGGCGATGATGTCCTGAAAGCTGATCTGCCGGTGGTTGACTTCGGTGGTTTCCAGCAGCAGCGGGCTGCCCAGCAGGCTTTTGAGCGAGCGCATGAGGCGCCCTTCGGTGCCTTCAAGGTATTGCGCCACCGCGTCGCGGCCAAAGTGGGTGCTCAGGTCTTCGCTGTTGTAGAACACGGCTGTTGGCATGGCCAGCGCCTCGCCTTCGAGCGCAATCAGGCGCGCGGTGCCGCCGGGCACGGCCCAAGACACAGCCGAATTGGAGGTGCCGAAATCAATGCCGAGCGTGCCCGGTGGGGAAAGAGTCATGGCGTTTCAGGCCCCCAGCAGCAGCAAATTCAGGCCCTGGGGTGCAAATTGGTTGAAATCTCGGTCTAGCGTGACCAGGTGCAGGCCGCCAGCGATGGCAAAGGCGGCCAGGTAGGCGTCCATCCAGACCTTGGGCGAGGCGGTATCGCGCGCGGCCAACTGGCGCCACAGCGCCAGCACGCCGGGTGCCTCAATCAACGCGCAGACCTGTGGCAAGGCCTGCAGCGCATCCAGCGCTTGCAAGGCGTCGCGGTTGCTCATGCCCTGCGCGCCATAGGCTTTGAGCAGCGCAGGCGTGGTGGCCAAGCGCAAAAAGCTTTGCTCGGTGGCGCGGCACCAGGCGGCGGGCTGCTGGGCGCTGGCGTTTTGCAGCGCCTGCTGGGCCTGGGCATGAAAAGGGTGGGTCGTGAAGATGGCGGCCAGCCACACATTGGTGTCAAACAGAGCGGCTGGCACGCTGCAAGTCCTCGGCGGTTTGGGCTTCTTGCTCCAGCAAGAGCAAGTCTTGCAGGAGCATGGCGCTGGCCGGGGCATTGGCATTGCAGCGGATGGTGGGCAGGCCGTTGGGCGCTGTTTGCACCATGGAGCCCTGCGGCGGCGCTTGTGGCGCCTGCTGGGGCGCCATTCCCAAGCCCTGGCGCAGAAAGTCGGCCACCAGGTCGCGCAGCGTGCGCCCTTGCAGCAGAGCGCGCATTTTCATGGCGCGCACCAGCTCGTCGGGCAGGTCTAGGGTGGTCTTCATGCGGGCAAGTTTACCTGTTAGCTGGTTAGCTGGTTAGCTGGCTCAGGTTTGCACCACCTGAGGCACGGCCCTTAGGCGGGGATGGAAGGGCTGCGTTAGGGCGCAATCGGGCTACTGGCCACGCCAAACCCCGCCGCCCGCACCGCCTCCAGCGCGTCTTCGCGCCACCAGTCCAGGGCGTAGTAATAGGCTTCCCACACGCAGGTGCCGCAACCCCGGCCGCAGCAGGTGGTGGGCCAAGGCGGTGGGGCGCGCAGGCTTAAGCCCAGTTGGGCGGCGATGGCTTGCACGGTGGCCTGCATTTGCGCGCCGACTTCGGTGCTGCTCAGGCGCTGGTCTTCAATCTGCTTGAGCAGCGCGTGGCTAATCTGCATGGGTAGCGGGTGGTTTAGCGCTGCACCGCCCACAGCACGTTTTCTGCCGTGGCGGGGGCGTTCAGTTGCACCGAAGCTGACGCCGCGCCACGCGCCTGCGCCACGGCGTCGCGCAGGGCTTCAAACACGCTGACGGCCAGCATAAAGGGCGGCTCGCCTACGGCTTTGGAGCCGAACACATTGTCTTCGCGGTTGGGTTCGGGCCACAGGTCTACCTTGAAGTGCGCTGGCACGTCGCCCGCCGTGGGGATTTTGTAGGTGCTGGGCGCGTGGGTCGAGAGCACGCCTTTGTCGTTCCACACCAGTTGCTCGGTGGTGAGCCAGCCCATGCCTTGCACAAAGCCGCCTTCAATCTGCCCGATGTCCAGGCCCGGGTTGATGCTGCGCCCCACGTCGTGCAGGATGTCCACCTTGAGCACCCGGCTCTCGCCGGTGAGTGTGTCAATGGCCACTTCGGTGCAGGCCGCGCCGTAGGCAAAGTAATAAAACGGCCGCCCGGTGAGCGTGGTTTTGTCGTAATGAATCTTTGGCGTGCGGTAAAAGCCGTCGCTCCAAAGTTGGATGCGGTTGGTGTAGGCCATTTGCACCACGGCGTCAAAACTGCGCGTGGCGGTGGGCGAAATCACCTGCCCGCCTTTGAAAGCAATGGCGCCTGCGCCGCAGCCGTCCAGCCCGCAGACAAAAGCGGCCAGGTTGTCGCGCACATGGCGGGCCGCAAACTGGGCGGCGCGGCCGTTCAGGTCGGTGCCTGCAGACGCGGCGGTAGCCGATGCGTTGGGAATGGCGCTGGTGTCGCTGGCGCTGCACAGCACGCGCTCAAAAGGCACGCCAAGTTCGTCGGCCACGATTTGCGTGATCTTGGTGTGCAGGCCTTGGCCCATTTCGGTACCGCCGTGGTGGATGCGCACACTGCCGTCTAGGTACACATGCACCAAAGCCCCGGCCTGGTTGAACAAGGTGGCGGTAAAGCTGATGCCAAACTTGACCGGCGTAATGGCCAGCCCGCGCTTGAGGATGGGGCTCTTGGCGTTCCAGGCGGCAATGTCGGCGCGGCGCTGCCGGTAGTTAGACGTGGCCTCTAGCGTGCCCAAGAGGGGCGCCAAGATGTTGTCTTCCACCTTCATTTGGTAGTGCGTGGTGTCGCGGCGCAGCACGGCGTGGGGGCCGCCGGTGCCTTGGTCGGTCAGCGCCTCGTCGCTGTACAAATTGCGCATGCGCACATCGAGCGCGTCTTGGCCCAGGTAGCGCGCGATGTCGCCCAAAATGGCCTCGATCACCACCACGCCTTGGGGCCCGCCAAAGCCGCGAAACGCGGTGTGGCTTTGGGTATGTGTTTTGCAGCGGTAAGAAGCTATGGATACGTTTTCCAAAAAGTAGGCGTTGTCGCTGTGGAACACCGCGCGGTCGGCCACCGGGCCCGACAAGTCGGCGCTAAAGCCGCAGTTGGCCGCCATCATCAATTCCAACGCAGTGAGCCGCCCCGTGGCGTCAAAACCGGCTGTGTATTCGTAGGCAAAGGGGTGGCGCTTGCCGGTGACCATGAAGTCGTCGTCGCGGTCCAGGCGCAGCTTGACCGGCGCTTTGAACTTGTGTGCGGCGACTGCCGCCCACACCGCCACGTGCCCGGCCTGGGTTTCCTTGCCGCCAAAGCCGCCGCCCATGCGCCGGCATTCCACCCGCACCGCGTGGTTGTGCAGGCCCAGCGCGTGCGCCACCCAGTGCTGCACCTCGCCCGGGTGCTGGGTGCTGCTGTAAACCGACCACTGGCCTTGCGCATGGGGCACGGCGTAGGCCACCTGGCCTTCCAAATAAAAGTGTTCTTGCCCACCCACCTCTAGCGTGCCGTGCAGCGTGTGCGTGGCGGTTTCCAGGCCAGTTTTCACGTCACCCCGGCGCACGTGCACGGGCGGCAGCACATAGCTTTGCGCGGCCAGCGCGTCTTGCACCGTCAGGATGGCGGGCAGGGCGTCGATCTGCAGCGCTACCTTGCGCGCGGCACGGCGCGCCTGCATCACGCTTCGCGCCACCACCAGGCCAACCACCTGGCCCACGTGCTGCACCGTGTCGATGGCAAACACCGGCTCGTCTCCGGCAAAGGCGGCCAGCATCGGGTCAACGGGGATGTCGGCGCTCAAAACCACGCCGACCACCCCGGGCATGGCCAAGGCGGCGCGTGCGTCCACGCCGAGCAAATGGCCGTGGGCCTGGGTAGACAAGATGGGCGCTGCGTGCAGAGTGCCGCGCAGCTCGGGCATGTCGTCAATATAGGTGGCGGCGCCCGCCACTTGGGCTAGCGCGCTCTCGTGGGCGATGGTGCGGCCGCTGGCTGGGATGTTGGGGGTTGCCGCTGGCGCGATGGCGCTGGCCGCTGTTGCGGCGGACTTGCCGCGCAGGCCGGTCTTTGCGGCTTTAAGGGATTTGGGGGAGGCGGCGTTTTTCATGGCTGTGCGCCCTCCATGTCGAGCTCGTCCAGCGCTTGCAGGTCGGTGCGCGGCGTGCCTTGGCTATCCAGCCAAAAGCGCCAGAGCAGATTGCCCAGCACTTCGCTGCGGTAGGCGCCGCTGGCGCGCATGTCAGAAATAGGGGCGAACTCGGCGCGCAAGGTGGCCATAGCGCTGCGCACCGTGACCTCGGTCCAGGGCTGGCCCACGAGTGCGGCTTGGGTTGCGCGTGCGCGCACCGGGGTGGCGGCCACGCCGCCAGCGCCAATCGAGGCGCCCACCACGTACCCGCCTTCAAGCTGCACGTTAAGCGCCAGGCAGACAGCAGAAATGTCGTCCTCAAAGCGCTTTGAGATTTTGTAGACGCGGCACAGTTCGCCGCTGGACGCCTTGGTTTTGCTGCGAACTTTGGGCAGCGGTTTGGGCACCTTGATCCAGCCCAGCACTTCGTCGGGCCGCAGGGCGGTTGTGCGGTAGGCCAGGTACAGGTCTTCGATGGGCATTTCGCGGTAGCCGCTGTGGCTGGCCAGCACCACGTTGGCGCCCAGGGCAATCAAGAGCGGCATGGAGTCGCCAATCGGCGAGCCGTTGGCCACATTGCCGCCCAGCGTGCCGGAGTTGCGCACCGGCAGGCCGGCAAAGCGCTGGGCAAAGCTTTGCAAATGGGGCCGCTGCGCCACCAGGGCGGCAAAGGCGTCCGTCAGGTTCACGGCAGCGCCAATGGCTGTGTGGTGCGAGTAATCGTCAATCTGGCGCAGCTCCTGGACCCGGGTCACATCGAGCACCTGGGAAAATTCGCGGTGCTGCTTGGTAATCCACAAGCCGACGTCGGTGCAACCGGCCACAACTTGGGCCTGCGGATACGCGTGGCGCAGCGCCAGCAGCGTGGCCAGATCGGTGGGCGCGGCGTAGGCGCCCATCTGGGGTTTGGGCGCGCGCTTGGGCGCTGGTTTAACTGGCGCCCATGCGGCGGCTTCGGCCTGTGCCACCTGGGCCAGGGCGCGCAGACCGCTGCGCACTTCGGGTGTGTCAAGGGGCTGGCG
>CAMDHS010000023.1 GCA_945898115.1 Comamonas sp. lk | reverse complement strand
ACCGACGACAACGGCCAGCCGCTGGCGCCCCAAGCGCTGGACGGCATTGCGCACGAGCTGCAGCGCCTGTACGACATGCTCGAAGAGCGCGACTTTGCCGCAGGCTCTGCGCTGGCGCGGCGCCTGTTTTCCTGAAGCCGGGCCAAGTTGCCACGCGCTGGGCTGATCCCGTAGCGTTTTTTGCACCTTTGTGAGCCGCGGCGTCCATGCAAACCCCTGACCTTTTTTCATCGCCACAGCCGCAAGCCTCGCCGTCCGAGCAACGCATGGCCCAGCTGCGCAGCCTGCTGCAGCACCACGGCCACCAGTACTACGTGCTCGACGCCCCTGAGGTGCCTGACGCGGTGTACGACCAATGGTTCCGTGAGTTGCAGGCGCTCGAATCCGCCCACCCGCAGTGGCGCACGCCCGATTCACCCACCCAACGCGTGGGCGGCAAGCCCTTGGACGCTTTTGCCTCGGTGCGCCACGCCCTGCCCATGCTCAGCATCCGCACTGAGACCGACACCGAATCCACCGGCGCCCTTGCCTTTGACACCCGGGTGCGCAAAGAACTGGAGCTGACCGAGGAAGAGCCTGCGGTGGAGTACGTCACTGAGCTCAAGTTTGACGGGCTGGCGATCAATTTGCGCTTTGAAGTCGGAGTGCTCGTGCAAGCCGCCACCCGGGGCGACGGCGAATACGGCGAGGACGTGACGCAAAACATCCGCACCATTGCCCAGATTCCCCTGAAATTAATGGCATCCGCCGACGCGTCCGTGCCCGAGGTGCTGGAAGTGCGCGGCGAGGTGTATATGCGGCGCGACGATTTTGAGGCGCTTAATGAACGCCAGCGCGCGCGCATTGCGCACGGCGACAAGGGCGAGAAAACCTTTGTGAACCCGCGCAATGCCGCCGCTGGTGCCGTGCGCCAGCTGGACCCGGCCATTGCCGCCGAGCGGCCACTGAGCTTTTTTGCCTATGGCATGGGCGAGGTGCGCGGCACCCTTGCGGCGAGCACGCACATGGAATTGCTGCTCGCGCTCAAGGCCTGGGGTTTCCCGGTGGCCGAACTCACCAGCACCGCGCTGGGTGCCGACGGTTTGGTCGCCTTTCACCAGCGCATCGGTGCGCTGCGTGACCAGCTGCCTTTTGATATTGACGGCGTGGTCTACAAGGTCAACAGTTTGGCACTGCAGCAACGCCTGGGCTTTGTGAGCCGCGAGCCGCGCTGGGCGGTGGCGCACAAATACCCGGCGCAAGAGCAGATCACCACGGTGCTGGCTATTGACGTGCAGGTGGGGCGCACCGGCAAACTCACGCCCGTGGCCAAGCTCGCGCCCGTGTTTGTGGGCGGCGTGACGGTGACCAACGCCACCCTGCACAACGAAGATGAGGCCCGGCGCAAGGACGTGCGCGTGGGCGACACGGTGATCGTGCGCCGCGCAGGCGACGTGATTCCTGAGGTGGTTGGCGTGGTGCCTGAGAGCTTGGCATCTAGCACGCGGGGCGACATGTTCACCATGCCGCGCATCTGCCCAGTTTGTGGATCTGCCGCCGTGCGCGAAGAGGGCGAGGCCGACTACCGCTGCACTGGCGGCCTGTTTTGCAGTGCCCAGCGCAAGCAGGCGATATTGCATTTCGCCCAGCGCCGCGCGGTTGAGGTCGAAGGCCTGGGCGAAAAGCTGGTGGACCAACTGGTGGACGCCGGCCTGATCCGCACGCTGCCCGATTTGTACCGCTTAGGCTTTACCGCCCTGGCCACGTTGGACCGCATGGCAGACAAGTCGGCGCAGAACATTGTGGATGCGCTGGAACAATCCAAAGAAACCACCTTGCCGCGCTTTTTGTTTGGCCTGGGCATCCGCCATGTGGGCGAGGCCACGGCCAAAGCGCTGGCGCGCCACTTTGGCCAGATCGACGCGATCATGGACGCCACCGAGGAGCAATTGCTGGTCGTCAACGACGTAGGGCCCACGGTGGCGCAAAGCATCCGCACCTTTTTTGACCAGGCGCACAACCGCGAGGTGGTGGAACAACTGCGCGCCTGTGGCATCCATTGGCCCGCACTAGACGCCGCCAGCGACGCGCCCAAACCACTGGCCGGGCTGACCTTCGTCATCACCGGCACCTTGCCCACGCTGGGCCGTGACGCCGCCAAAGACCTGATCGAAGCCGCCGGAGCCAAGGTATCAGGCTCGGTGAGCAAGAAAACCAGCTTTGTGCTGGCTGGTACCGACGCTGGCAGCAAACTCGACAAAGCCCGTGAACTGGGCGTGGCGGTGATAGACGAGGCCGCTTTGCGCCAGATGCTAGCCTAGCAAAAACCGCGGCCTGCGCGCTACACTGCCGCCATGCAGCGTGATACCGCCCTTCAGTTACTGACCCAAAGCAAGCCTGTGTTGGCACAGCGCTTTGGTGTGCGTGATTTGGCGCTGTTTGGTTCCATGTCGCAAAACCTGGCAAGCGCCCAGAGCGACGTGGATGTGCTGGTGGCTTTTGATGGCCCCGCCACCTCGGCGCGCTTTTTTGGCGTGCAGTTTTTTTTAGAAGACGCCTTGGGCCGTACCGTCGATCTGGTCACCGACAAGGCGCTGCGGCCTGAGCTTCGCCCCTTCGTCGAGGCCCAGGCCATCCATGTCTGAAGCCGCTCCCTTGCGATCCACTACCCCATGACCGTACGCGACATCCTCAAAATGGGCGATGCCCGCCTATTGCGCGTGGCGCAGCCTGTGACCGTTTTTGACAGCGACGCCTTGCATTTGCTCATTACCGATTTGCTCGACACCATGCGCGCAGCCAATGGGGCTGGCTTGGCCGCGCCGCAGATTGGGGTGGCTTTGCAGGTGGTGATTTTTGGCTCGCACGACCGCAATCCGCGCTACCCAGACCGGCCCGTGGTGCCGCCCACGGTGCTGGTCAACCCGGTGATCACACCGCTGAGCGATGCCACCGAGGACGATTGGGAAGGCTGCCTGTCGGTGCCGGGCATGCGCGGGGTGGTGCCACGCTGGTCGCTCATTCGCTACACTGGTTTCGACCAGTACGGCGACCCGATTGACCGCACCGCCGAGGGCTTTCACGCCCGGGTGGTGCAGCATGAATGCGACCATTTGTGGGGCAAGCTTTACCCCATGCGCATGACCGACATGGCGCAGTTTGGATTTACCGAAGTGCTGTTTCCAGACATTGCCGCTGACGAAGACGACTAAAGCCCGCCCGTAGCCAGTCGCTCAGCCTTTGCCCGCCAGCGCCTTCAAGGCCAGCGCCGCTTCCCGCACCAGCGCGGGCCCCCGATAAATCAGACCGGTGTAAATCTGGACCACATCGGCTCCGGCCTGCACTTTGGCAACTGCGTCGGCGCCGCTCATGATGCCACCCACCCCAATGATCGGAAACTGCGGCCCCAGCGCGCTGCGTAACTGCCGCACCACGGCGTTGCTCATATCGCGCAATGGTGCGCCCGACAGGCCACCGGCTTCGTTGGAATGCGGCAACCACTGCATGGATTCGCGCGCCAGCGTGGTGTTGGTGGCAATCACGCCGTCCATTTGGTGGCGCAGCAAGGTGGCAGCGATCACAGCGATTTGCTCCGGGTCCAAATCGGGGGCGATCTTCAGGAACATTGGCACGTGCTTGGCCACGCGCTGGCCTTGGGCGTCGGTGCGGGCGTGTTGCTGGGCCAGTTCTTGGCGGCGCCGCGCCAGCGCGCCCAACAGGCCGTCGAGCGCGGCGTCGCTTTGCAGGGCGCGCAGGTTTTTGGTGTTGGGGCTGGAGATGTTGATGGTCACATAGTCGGCGTGCGGGTAGACGCCGTCCAGGCAGGCCAAGTAATCGTCGGTGGCGCGTTCCATGGGCGTGGCTGCGTTTTTGCCGATGTTCAGGCCCAGGAGCAAGCCGGGGCTTTGCGCGCGGCGCAGGGCCGAGCGCTGCACATGGGCGACAAAAGCGTCCAGGCCCTGGTTGTTAAAGCCCAGGCGGTTGATTAGCGCTTGGCCCTGGGGCAAGCGAAACATGCGCGGTTTGGGGTTGCCGGCCTGAGCCAGCGGCGTGACGGTGCCCACTTCGACAAAGCCAAACCCCATGGCGCCCAGACCGTCAATGCAGCGCGCGTTTTTGTCCAGCCCGGCGGCCAAACCCACGCGGTTGGGAAAGCGCAGGCCCGCCAGCGTGACCGGGTCGCTCACCTGGGGCTGGGCGTAGAGCTTTTGCAGCAACGTCCCCTGGGTGCGTGCCACGGCGTCCAGCGTCAGGTCGTGGGCGGCTTCTGGGTCCATGCGGAATAAAAAGGGGCGGACCAAGCCATAAGGCACAAGAGACATCGGATAATTCTCGCTGGAGTTCTTTAACAATTACGGTGATTTTCCCTGATGAACACAACGCCCAGCGCTTCGACCCCATCTTCCGCCCCTGAGTCCGGCGCTTTGACGCAAGACCAGCTCAAAACCCTGGTCGGCCAGGCCGCGCTGCAGTACGTGGTACGCGGCGAATTGGTGGGTGTGGGTACCGGCTCCACGGTCAACAAATTCATCGACGCCCTGGCCACGATCAAAGACGAGATCAAGGGCGCGGTGTCGAGCTCGGTGGCCAGCACCGAGCGCCTGCTGGCGCTGGGTATCCCGGTTTTTGACTCCAATGAGGTCGAGCGGCTGTCGGTCTACATTGACGGCGCCGACGAGATTGACGGCCAAGGCAATATGGTCAAGGGCGGTGGCGCGGCGCTCACGCGCGAAAAAATCGTGGCTGCGCAGTCCGACAAATTTGTCTGTATTGCCGACGAATCCAAGCTGGTCGAAGTGCTGGGCCAATTTCCCCTGCCGGTCGAAGTGATCCCCATGGCCACGGCGCGCGTCGTGCGCCAGCTTGCAGCGATGGGCGGCCACGCCGTGGTGCGCCAAAAAAACGGCCAAACCCTGGTCACTGACAACGGCCAGCACATCCTTGACGTGACCGGCCTGCAGATCCGCGATCCGCTGGCTTTTGAAGCCCAGGTGAGCCAATGGCCGGGCGTGGTGACTGTTGGTGTGTTTGCGTTTCAGCGGGCCCAAGTCTGCCTTTTGGGGACAGCCAGCGGCGTGAAAACATTGACTTTTTAAACCAATAAGTGCGCTGGCCAGACTTGGGCGCAACCCCTGATATACGCATGGGATCCTATACCCACAACATAGATAACCTTTTCAACTTTGAGTTGTTGGCGGCATGAGAAATGGGAGAGACTGACATGCAAATAAGGAGCCAAAGCCGTAAAGCCATTGGTCTGGCACTGGTGGCATTTCTGACCGCCTGCGGAGGAAGCGGCTCTGGTGGAGGCGATACCGATAAAACGCCCTCCTATTTGTCTACCTGTACAGACGGTTCATCCCGAACTAGCGCGATCAGCCCAGCGGATGCTCGCGCCCAGTGTTCCGCAACGATTCCGATAATTTCTGGTTTGGCTATTGGGGATCTTTTGTGGCGAGATGACTTCGTCGGCGCAACTGGGGCGACCATTGACTCCAAAAACTGGACTGCAAGAAACTGCCACCGCGTCCCGGACTCTTTCGGTGGTGGTGCCTGTTTTGGTCCCGAAGTGGTTTATTACGCACCATCTGCCGTTGCGCTAAATGGCAGTGATGATGGTGCGGCGGTAATAACGACTAACCGAATTCTCGGCACGCTGCCCCCCGACGCGGGAAAGTGTTTATCTGACAACTGCTATTTTGTCAGCGGACGCTTTGACACGCATGGAAAAGTTGCTTTTAAGTACGGATTTATCGAAGCCCGTGTAAAGATGCCCTACGGAACCGGTAACCATCCCGCTTTTTGGATGTTGGGTGACAACATTAATCAGGTGGGATGGCCGCTGTCTGGCGAAATGGATATCACGGAGATCCATGGAGATAACCCTTGGTTCACCACATCGGCCGCGCACTATTCAACTTCTTACGCGCCCAATACGTGCTGTGACAATCACCAATACACCGTCGCAGAATTAGCCGTTGGTGCGGACGTAAGTGCAGGTTTCCATACCTATGCAGTCGCTTGGTTGCCGGACTCGATTTCCTATTACGTTGACGGGCGATTAATCTCTAAAACAACTCCGCGCGATTTGAATGGCTACTGGAGTTTTAACAGCAAATTTTTCTTGATACTTAACAATGCGGTCAACGCTGACTTTAGTGGCTCCTGGTCCAATTTGCAGTCATCAAACATGACTATTGATTGGGTTCGAAGCTACAAACTAAATGGCCATGGCGAAGTATTTAGGCAGTGACAATTTCGTCATCGATATTGGCAAGCTGCATCAGACCGGATGTGAGTTTTTATCACCAACGGTTATGCACTGCTCGGCAACGATCCCCAGCGCCTTGGTAGTCGCGCTTGCGCTTACCCCTGGTTTCCTGTGGGCGGCCACTCTGGATGCGCTCTAACTGGCAGCACCGCTGCTGAGCATGCGCTCGACGTAGCGCGCGATCAAATCGATTTCCAGGTTCACCTTGGACTCGGCCTGCAGGCTGTGCAGCGCAGTGTTTTCGACCGTATGGGGAATCAGGTTGATGCTCACTTCGCAGCCATCGGTCACGTCGGCAATGCGGTTGACGGTCAGGCTCACGCCGTTGATCGTGATGGAGCCCTTGTAGGCCAGGTACTTGGCCAGCGATGCCGGGGCCAGCACGCGCAATTCCCAGCTTTCGCCCACTTGGGCAAAGTGGGTGACCTGGCCCATGCCGTCCACATGGCCCGACACCAAATGGCCGCCCAGACGGTCGTTGGCGCGCAGGGCTTTTTCCAGGTTGACCGCGCCCAAGCCGTCCATGCCGGCGGTTTTGTCCAAGGATTCCGCAGAAACGTCCACGGTGAACTGGGGCGCAGCACCGCTGGCGTCGAAGCTGGTCACGGTCATGCAAGCGCCATTGATGGCGATGCTGTCGCCCAGCCCCACGTCGTCCAGGTAGCCTGCGGGGCAGCCGATGGTCAGACGTTTGCCATGCGCCACCGTGGCGCCCATGGGAGCCACCTGTGCAATATGGCCAACGCCGGTGATGATGCCTGTGAACATAAAAATCTCGAATAAAAGTTAAAAAACGTCGCGCCCGGCCACGCGCGCGATCAGGCGCACATCGGCGCCCACGGGCTCCAGGCTGCGAAACTGCAGCGCCACGCCGTCAGACAACTGCGCAAGCGGCCCAAAGTTGGACATGCCCGCGCCCGTACCCAGCCATTTTGGCGCCAGGTAGACCAGCATTTCATCTACCAGTCCCGCACGCAACAGCGAGCCGTTGAGCTTGTGGCCGGCCTCAATATGCAGCTCATTGATCTCCCGCACGGCCAATTCGCGCATCAGGGCAGCCAAATCCACCTTGGGGCTGGCGCCAGGCGCGGGCGCGCCGGGCAGGTACACCACCGTGGCGCCGCTGTGTTCAAGCGCCGCCTGGCGGTCGGGGTGCGGGTTGGCGGCGTAAATGAAGACGGGGCGCTTGGCCGCAAACAACTGCGCGTCAGGCGGGGTTTGCAAGTCGCTGTCCACCACAACGAGCGCAGGCTGGCGCGGCGTGTCCAAGCCGCGCACATCAAGCCGGGGCCGGTCTTGCAACACGGTGCCAATGCCAGTGAGCAGGGCGCAGGCGCGCGCGCGCCAGGCGTGGCCGTCAGCGCGCGCAGCCTCGCCGGTAATCCACTGGCTTTGGCCATTGGGCAGGGCGGTCACGCCGTCCAGCGATGCGGCGGTTTTCATGCGCACCCACGGCGTTTTGCGCACCATGCGGCTAAAGAATCCGAGGTTGAGCTCGCGCGCTGCTGCCGCCCAAGCTTGCAGCGCCGCATCCGCACTTTCGCTGGCCACGTCCACCGTGATACCGGCTGCGCGCAGATGGGCAAATCCTTGGCCAGCCACCAACGGGTTGGGGTCGGGCAGGGCGGCGACCACATGGCGGATGCCTGCGGCGCTCAGTGCCAAGCAGCACGGGCCGGTGCGGCCTTGGTGGGCGCAGGGTTCTAGCGTGACATAGGCGGTGGCGCCCGCCGTGGCGTGGCCTCGGGCTTGCGCGTCGCGCAGGGCCACCACTTCAGCGTGCGGGCCACCGGCCTGTTGTGTGCTGCCTTGGCCGATGACCTGACCATCGGCGCCCACCAGCACGCAGCCCACGCGCGGATTGGGCGAGGTCCGCCACAGCGCCGACTCGGCCAGTTGCAGTGCGCTAGCGGTATGGGGCACGGGTGTTTGGGGTCTGAAGGGCGTCAGGCGCGCAGGGCCCGGGCGCCAGTGGTCAATTGTTCACCTCGTTGACCAAGGTTTTGAACTCGTCGATGTCTTCAAAACTGCGGTAGACACTGGCAAAGCGCACATAGGCGACTTTGTCGAGCTTTTTGAGCTCTCGCATCACCAGCTCGCCAATGCGGGTGGAAGACACCTCGCGCAGGCCCAAGGATAAGAGTTTTTCTTCAATGCGCTCAATGGCGCTGTCAATTTGCTCGGTGCTCACCGGGCGCTTGCGCAAGGCCAGTTTCATGGAGCCTGCTACTTTGGCGCGTTCGTAGTCAATGCGCCGCCCGTCTTTCTTGACGACGGCGGGCAGGGTCACGTCGGGCCGCTCGTAGGTGGTGAAGCGCTTTTCGCAGGCGCCGCACTGGCGCCTGCGGCGGATGAAGTCACCGTCTTCGGACACGCGGGTCTCGGCGACCTGCGTTTCCATATGGCCACAAAACGGGCACTTCATCCTGGGTTGCGTGTCAGCGGTAAACCGGGAAACGCGAAGTCAGCGCATGCACCCTGGCGCGAACGGCGTCGATATTGGCTGCATCGTGTGGGTTGTCCAGCACATCGGCAATCAGGTGTGCGGTGGCGCGGGCCTCTTCGTCCTTGAAACCACGCGTGGTCATGGCCGGGGTGCCGATGCGTACGCCGCTGGTGACCATGGGCTTCTCCGGGTCGTTGGGGATGGCATTCTTGTTGATAGTCATGTGGGCATCACCCAGCACGGCTTCGGCGACTTTGCCGGTGACGTTTTTGGAGCGCAGGTCGACCAGCATGACGTGGCTTTGGGTGCCGCCGCTGACGATGCGCAGGCCGCGCTCGGTCAGGGTCTTGGCGATGATGTCTGCGTTGGTCAGCACTTGTTGCTGGTAGGCCTTGAAGTCGCCGCCCAAAGCCTCTTTGAAAGCCACGGCCTTGGCCGCAATCACGTGCATCAGCGGGCCGCCTTGCAAGCCGGGGAAGACTGCGCTGTTGATGGCTTTTTCGTGCTCGGCCTTCATCAGGATGATGCCGCCGCGCGGACCGCGCAGGCTCTTGTGGGTGGTCGATGTCACCACGTCGGCGTGCGGTACCGGGTTGGGGTAGACACCGGCGGCGATCAGGCCGGAGTAATGCGCCATATCGACCAGGAAAATCGCACCCACGTCTTTGGCCACTTTGGCAAAGCGGGCGAAATCGATGTGCAAGCTGTAGGCCGAAGCCCCGGCAATGATCAATTTAGGACGGGTCGCGTGGGCTTTTGCCTCCATCGCGTCGTAGTCGATCTCTTCTTTGGCGTTGAGGCCGTAAGACTCTGCTTTGAACCATTTACCGCTCAGGTTCAGGGCCATACCGTGGGTCAAATGCCCGCCTTCGGCCAGGCTCATGCCCAGAATGGTCTCGCCGGGCTTCAAAAACGCCAGAAACACGGCCTGGTTCGCCGAAGCGCCGCAATGGGGTTGCACATTGGCCGCGTCTGCGCCGTACAGTTGCTTGACCCGGTCAATGGCCAACTGTTCAGCCACGTCCACGTTTTCGCAACCGCCGTAGTAGCGCTTGCCGGGGTAGCCTTCGGCGTATTTATTGGTCAGCTGGCTGCCTTGGGCGGCCATGACGGCCGGCGAGGCGTAGTTTTCGCTGGCGATCAGCTCGATGTGGTGTTCTTGGCGTGCGTTTTCGGCCACGATGGCGGCCCACAATTCGGGGTCGGTCTGCTCAACAAGAATGCTGCGGTCGTACATATTTGGATCCTGGGTAGTTGGTGATCGGGGTGCGGACGATGCCGGAAAGAAGGTTAGCGCAAGGGCAGTGCCCGGCTGGGGCCGGCCCTGAAAGCCCACAATTCTAGTGCAGGCTAGCTGTGCAAGCGGTATCCAAAAAACGCCGCTAAACGGTCTTATTACGCCTTGTCAGGGTTGGGCGCCGGCATTACGGCGGTGGTGCCCGAGGGCACGGGCCGACCGGCCAGCACGGCCTGCAAACGCCCATGCTCGGCCAGCACTTTGGCGGCGTAACCGCCGTCGTCTTCCAGATTGGCTGCGCCGACGTACAGCTTGAGGCCGAGTTCCAGCGAACCAGCCCGTGCAATGCATTCCTGCAAAACCTTGACGCCCACGCGCATGTTGGCCACCGGATCAAAGGCTGCCAGTTTGCCGCCAAAACGCTCGTATTTGTCGCTGTGTATCTGGGTCATAACCTGCATCAAACCCTGGGCGCCGACCGGGCTTTGGGCAAAGGGGTTAAAGCCCGACTCCACCGCCACGATCGCCAGAATCAAGGTCGGGTCAAGCTTGCTGCGGGTGCCGGTTTCAAAGGCTTCGGCCACTAGGGCGCTCAGGGGCTCAGGGGCAATGTTGTATTTTTTTGACAACCAGAAGGCCAATGCAGCCTGCGATTTGGGTAAGTCCTTAGGGTTGACGGCGGTAACGCGGTCTGTCGCCTTGCCCGATACCAGGCCAGAGAACGATTCCTGGCGTTCTTGCAGCCAGCCCATGAGTTGCAACTCGCCGGCCTGGCGCATGTCGGGCTGTGCTGTAAGCATGATGCCGCCAAACATGACTGCGAGTCCGAGCAGGGCAAAACCGTTGTGGGTGATTTGAAACAGCCCGTCTGCAATGTCGCGGGCCACCATGGCCAGGGATGCTTGGATACGTTTACCAGTGTTCATTTGTGTCCTTGAACGGTGGCTGCCATTGCCTTCAGATTGAGGATGCAAAGATGCAAGCGGGCTCCCACCTTGGGGTACCCAACGGGCGGTGTGCCACGCTGGTTTTGCTTCGGGGTGCGCCACCGTGGTGGCGGGTCAAGCCCACGGAAGCTGGCAAAACGGCGCCAATTGCGTCTAATTTTTGCTCTTTAAAAGAGATGGAGCAAATTTTAGGATCGCCTCATATTCCAAGTCAATTATATAAAACAATTTCCTTATTCACTAAGTTGGTGAAATTCCAAGGCCTGAATCGAATAAATATGCAGCATTCCTGTGGCTTCGAGGCACGCTTGGGGCAGAAAGTCCGGTTTTCCTCTCAATTCGCGGCGAAAATACGCGCCTGTCATTTTTGCTTTCCCTCTAGAAAAGGCTCCACGTGCCGTCGACTCCCGCAAACAAAACTTCCGATCTGGCCCAGCTGGACAAAATCACCTCTGGCGCCTTCAGCGCCGCCACCGCTGGCGAGCGTGCCAGCCGCGTTCGGGAGTGGCTGCTGACCCATCCGGCCAATGACGTTTTGGCCGAGGTGTACCGGGAACTCAGCAGCCGCGACAAGGGCGCAGCCAAGCTTTTGCGCGAACGGCTCGATGACGCCAAGCGCGCCAAGCTGCAAGAAGCCATGTCGGCCGAATGGGCGCTCAAAGGCCAAGCTTTGCTGGACCTGACCAAACTCAATATTGCCGACGCCATGGCCTGGCAGCGCGACGCAGCCAAAGCAGGTGCGCCCCTGAGCAAAGAGCCCCTGGCCAGCCTGAAGGTGCAAATTGCCGAGCGCGTGCGCCTGATTGAAGACCTGCAACACCAAGCCCAGGTGCAGCGCGAAGCCGCCGTGCTGCTGGCCCAGCGTATTGAAGTGATGTCCACCAAGCCCTGGCGCGAGGCGCAAGCCGTGTCCGAGGCCCTGGGCGTGGACGTGGCCCAGTGGCAGGCGCAGGCCGCCCAACTCGTGACCCATGCCAGCTGGCCCAGTACCGACCTGAAATTTACCCCCATGTTGGAGGCCTCACGCGCCCAACTGGTGGTGGTGTGGGAAGCGTTTCAACTGGCATTGCAGCAAACGCTGGCCGCCTCGCAAGACGCCACCGCTGCGCTGCCCGGCGTGGGCGTGTGGGCCGAAGAGTTGCGCGCCGAGCGCGCCGCCGCCGCGCCGAGCCCCAAGCCTGCCAAAGTGGCCATTGACCCCGAAGTGCGCGAAGCCGCCAACGCCAAGGTGCGCGAAGTGCTGGCCCAGCTCGAAGTGCAAACCAGCGAAGGCCAGGGCAAAGCCAGCGCCGGCGCGGCCAGCGCATTGCGCCAGGCGCTCAAGGAATTTGGCAAGGTGATCGACCACAAACTCGAAAACCAGGCCCAGGCCGCCCTGGCTGCCGCGGGTGAACTCGAAGGCTGGCAACGCTGGCGCGCCGACCAATTGCGGGAAGAACTGTTGATCAAGGCCGAAGGCCTACTCAAGCGCCCCGAAGGCCAGGCCATTGGTGGGCGCAAGATGCAGGAAACCCTGCGCACCATGCGCGAGCAATGGAAACAAACCGACCAGGGTGGCGTGCCCAACCACGCCATGTGGAAGCGCTTTGACGAAGCCTGCAACGAAGCCCACAAAGTGGTCGAGGCCTGGCTGGAAAAGCTCAAGGCCGACGCCGTGGAGCACCGCAACCAGCGCTTGGCGCTGATTGCCGAACTCAATGCCTGGGCCGAAGAAAACCGCACCGCGCGCGACGGCGACTGGAAAGGCTTTAGCCGCCTGTTGCACCAGTTTGGCGACCGCTGGCGCGACGCCGGTCACCTGGGCGAAAAAGCTTTTGCCGAACTGCAGCCGCTGTGGAAAACCGCTATTTCAGCTGCCGCCGCGCCCTTGGAAGCCTTGCAGGCCCAAAGCCTGGAAATGCGCCGTGCCATGATTGACGAAGCCAAGGCGCTGGGTGAGGCGCCGATGCTGCGCATTGATGCGGTACGCGCGCTGCAACAGCGCTGGCAGGCGCAGGCCCACCAGGTGCCGATTGACCGGCGACAGGAACAAAAACTGTGGGACGCCTTTCGCAAGCCCATCGACGAGGCCTTTAACCGCAAAACCCAGGAACGTGAAAAGGCGGAAGCCTCTCTGGGCCAGCGAGACCGCGTGGTCATCGACGCCGCCAAGGCACTGCAAGTGGCCAATGCTGGCGGCGACGCACAGCTGATCCGCAGCGCTATAGCCGCTTTGGAAGCCGCTTTGCAAGGCCAAGCCCAGGCGCAAGCCCAGGTGACAGCGGCCGGCGCCCAAGAGGCGCAAGTGCAAGCGGTGGCTGATTCGGTGGCCCAGGCCGGTGCAGCGTCAGTAGACGCCGCTGTGGCCGAAACTGCCGCTGCAGAAGGCGCTGCGCCCGAAGGTTCCGCTTCAGAAGGCGCCAACCCCGAAGGCTCCGCCGCTCACGGCGCCAGCCCAGAGCAAGGGGGCGAGGCCGAATTGGCAGACGCCGCGCAAGCCTCCGGCGATGCCGTAGAAAGCGCGCCCGAAGCCCCGGTGGCTGAAGTGATTGCACCCAAACCCGCGCCCAAACGCGTGGTCGCCATGCGCGGCGACGACCGCCCTGGCATGAAACGCGAAACCCCCGGCGCCGACACGGGTCGCCCCGGCAAATTTGGCGACCGCAAGGACGCCGGACGCGGTGGGCGCGACGCCCGTCCGGGCATGGACAGCCGTCCCCGCCCCGATTCCCGTGGTGAATCTCGTGGTGATTCCCGAGGCGAAGGCCGTGGCTTTGGCGGTGACGCCCGCGGCGAACGCTTTGATCCACGCAACGCGCCGCCCCGTCTGGGTGACGCCGCCTTCCGCGCCCAGCGTGAGGCCCTGGAAAGTGCGCAAATGGCGCTGCGCAAGCTCGCTGCGCAAGCCCACGGAGAGGCGCTCACGCAGCTTTTGACTGCATGGGAAAGCCGCGACAGCGCCAAGCTGCCCAGCGTGCAAGAGCTTGGCAACCAGGTCAATGCCGCAACCCGCAGCGTATGGACCAGTGCCTTGACTGGCGCACTGCCTGCGCACCGCACCTCGCCGCCCGAAGCCTTGTTGCGCCTGGAAATGGCCGCCGAGATCCCCACACCAGCGGACCAACTGGGCGAGCGCCGGGCGCTGCAACTGCAGTTGCTGACCCGCCGTAACGACCCGGCACCCGCCCAAACCTGGGGCCATGACGTGGCCATCGTGCTGTCCGCGCCCTTTGCGGCAGAAGACGCGCGTCGCCTGCAAGGCAGCCTGAAGGCTTTGCTCAAACGCTAAATAGGGTGGTGCGAGCTGCGGGGCACGGCACCATTGGTGCGCCGCTGCAGCTTGGCTTGCGCCCGTGCGTGGCGGGCCTGCGCCTTTAAGGCGTGGCCTGCGTGGCCGCGAGCGTGATCCGCTGCGGTGCGCCACCTGCTGCGTGCAGGCGCAGCACCTCGGCGCGCACTGGCGTGGCGTGCAAATCCCAGTCACTCAGCACCCAGCGCACATGCCCTTGGCCCAGATCGTGTTGGGCCGGTTGGTGCGTGTGGCCGTGGATCATGTGGTCGGCTACCTGCATCTCCAGCAGCGCCACGCAGGCTTCGCGGTCCAGGTCAATCCACGGGGTTTGCGCTTGCGCGAGCTGTTTTTTTTGCGCTTCACTTTGGGCGCGCATCTGGCGCGCCAGCGCCTGGCGTTGGTCTAGCGGCTGGCTTAAAAAATTCTCTTGCCAAGCGGCGCTGCGCACCTGGGCCCGAAAGGCCTGGTAGGGCACATCGGCCAGGCATTGCGCGTCTCCGTGGGCAAGTAGCCAGCGCGTCGTACCCCAATGCAGCACGCTAGGGTCTGGCAGCGCGCGCGCGCCGCAGGCGGCCAGCAGTCGGTCACCCATAAGGAAGTCGCGGTTGCCGCACATGATGAACAGGTCCAAGTGCGTGCTGGCGCTGTGCAGCATGCGCGCCACTTGCACTTCAATGCCACTAGTGGATTGGAGCGCGTCGTCGCCCACCCACACTTCAAACAGGTCGCCCAAGATAAAGAGCGCCTGGGCGGCTGTCTGGGACAGGTAGCGCTCTAGCGCAGCCAGCGTTTGCGGCTCGCTGGCTTGCAAATGCAGGTCTGATATGAAGTCCACCGTCTGCCAATGTGGCGGGGCGGTGATCTCCATGGCGTCTGACCCTGCCGCTTAAATGGCTACGGCTTTGGTCAGAACCACGTCTTCTTGGGGCACGTCGTCATGAAAGCCCTTGCGACCCGTGGCTACGGCCTTGACCTTGTCAACCACGTCGAAGCCGTCCACCACTTTGCCAAACACTGCGTAGCCCCAGCCTTGCGACGATTGCGCCGTGTGGTTCAGGAAATCGTTGTCCGCAATGTTGATGAAAAACTGCGACGTGGCCGAATGCGGGTCGCTGGTGCGCGCCATGGCCAGGGTGTATTTGTTGTTTTTCAGGCCATTGGTGGCTTCGTTTTCGATGGGCTTGGCCGTCTTCTTTTGGCCCATGCCTGGCTCCATGCCGCCGCCTTGGACCATGAAGCCGGGGATGATGCGGTGGAAAATCGTGTTGTCGTAATGGCCGCTGGCCACGTAACCCAGGAAGTTTTCGGCCGACTTAGGCGCTTTTTCTGCATCGAGCTCGATGGTGACGACGCCGAAGTTGGCGATGTGGAGTTCTACTTTGGGTTGAGTCATATTATTTAACCAGGTTGACAGAGTTGATAGAAATAGGAGTGGTCGGCACGTTTTGGAAGCCGCCTTGATTGCCAGTCGGACTTTGGCGGATTTTGTCGATCACGTCCATGCCGCTGACCACTTTGCCAAACACCGCGTAGCCGTAGCCGTAGCCGTCGGGCTGGGGGGCGTTGAGGCTGGCATTGTTGGTTATGTTGATGAAGAACTGCGAGGTGGCCGAATTGGGGTTGCCGCTGCGCGCCATGGCGATGGTGCCGACGTCGTTTTTCAGGCCATTGTTGGCTTCCAGCGCAATGGGCGCGCGGGTTGGTTTTTGCACCATTGCAGGTGTAAATCCGCCGCCCTGGACCATAAAGCCGTCAATCACGCGGTGAAAGATGGTGCCGTCGTAGTGCTTGTCGGCCACGTAGCGCAAGAAGTTTTCCACGGTTTTTGGTGCCTTGTCGGCTTGCAGTTCAACGACAAAATCACCTTGGCTGGTCTGGAACTTCACGCGATTTGCGGACTGTGCCTGCGCGGGCAATGCAATGCAGGCGGCCAGAGCCACCAAGGCGGCGGTGCGGCGGGTCAGGGCGCCAAAGGCGTTAGCCATCAAATCACTCCTTCAAAAAATATTTGCCATTCTTTGGCTGAACGCACCCAATATTGGCGTTTATGGGTGCCGGTGCGCCGACCTTCTACTACCTCACCAAAGGTGGTGACCATGGTCTCAGCCGAGTCGCTCCATTGCAGGTAGCTCAGGTCTTTGAGCTCGATGGTGCGTCCCTTGGTTTGCTTGAGTTCGGAGCGAATCTGGCCTGTGTACTGGTCCAGGCTCTTGCCATAGCTTGCGAAATCGGGGGAGTAAAAGCCCAGCACCTTGTTCAGGTCACCCGCTTCTTTGGCCTCGCGCCAGGCATTGAGGGCCAATTCAAAAGGCCGTGCCTGGGCTTGCAACTGCGGCTTGGCTTGCCACACCAGCTGCGAGGACACCACCACCGGCGTCGCACCCACAGAGATCCGCCGTATCAGGGCCAAGATGTCGGGGTTGGACAGCACCAGGCAGCCGTCGGTGGAGCGGGGCGGGCGCGCGTACTGCTGCGGTGGCGTGCCGTGCAACCAAATGCCGCCACCTGATTTGCCACGCTTGATGTCCAGGATGTTGGGATAGTTCAGTGGCATGGCGCCGGCGCCATAAAAGTCGTTGAGCACCTTGGTGTCGAGGTTGCTGGTGACGTAGTACACGCCCAAGGGCGTGCGCTGGTCGCCTTCCTGGCTCTTGATGGTGCCGGCCTTGCCCACCGATACATAGTAGTCCGCCGTCAATTGCAGGCCACTTGGCGTGTTGGTAAACAGGTACAGGCGCGAGCGGGCGGCGTCAATGGCAATGGCAGTGTGGGTTTGCGCAGAAAGCTTCAGAAATTGACTTGGTACGGTGCCCTCAGGCGGGCGCTCCTTAGCGGCCAGAACACGGCGCTGCGACTCTTCTTTAAGTTCGGACAGCGCCACCGCCCCAGCATTGGCTGACGCGGGTGGTACGTCGCCCATGGACTTGAGCGTGCGGGTGCGCGCCGCCAGCAAATCGCCGTAGACCAGTTGGGCGAGCTGAAAGTTGGGCACATCGATTACCAGCTTTTCGGCCAGATCGAGCGCCTGGCGCGGGTTGCCCTGGGCCATCAGCTTGTAGACCTCCAGCAGGCGTGCTTCAGAGGACGATCCTTCTGCTTGCCCTGGGTTTTGTTTGCTTTGGTGGGCCGGGGCCTTGTCCCGCGCGTAGCCGGCAGTGCCAAACAGGCAGGCAAGGGCCAGCAGCACTGCGATCCAGGGCCGCACGCCTTGTGCTGAATTAGCCACCGACGGCCTCGCGCACGATTTTCCATTGGTTGCCGACCTTCACCATGTCCAGCGTTTTGCGGCTGGAAATAGCAATGCCGTTGGCGCGGTAGTCTTGGCGGAATTTGGCCGTGGCCTTGTTGCCGTTGACCACCACTTGCAGACCTTCCAGGCGCACCGAAATTTTGGACTTACCTTCGATGCGCGAGCGACGCTCGGCCTCCCAGGCACTGCGGCTTGCGCCGCCGGCCGGGTCGAAGTCCTTGCCATAGGCGTTGAAATAGGCTTTGAGGTCTTTGCTCGACCAGGCAGCCACCCAGTTTTGCACTGCGGCTTCGGCCTCGCGTGTGGCCGCTTCGTTGTTCGGCTTGGCCGGCGCGGGTGCGGGCTCAGGCTTGGCTGTTGCGACTGGCTCGCGGACCGTTGCCGCAGGCGGGGGCGGAGCAGCCGGCGCAATAGGGGAGACCGGCGCCACAGTCACGATTTTGGCGTGCCCAGGTCCTGCGAGTTGGCGCGCCAAGGTGAGCTTGGGCGTCACCGCAGCGCTAGCGCCCTCTATTTGCAAGGCTTTGCTGTAGGCGGAGCTTGAAAGCTTGGCATACACATCGCCCAGGTTTTCATGGGCGGTGGCGTAGCTGGGGTGGGTGCGCAAGGCCGCCTCAAAGGCGGCGCGGGCCTTGTCAATCTGGTTTTGGTCAGCGTAAATCACGCCCAGATTGTTGTAGGGCTCGGGCAGATCCGGGAAATCTTCCGTCAGCCGCAAGAAGGTGGAAATGGCCTCAGCAGTTTTGCCTGCGTCGCGTTGCGTGACGCCTTTGAGTAGGCGCATTTGCGCATCACGCGGTTTGTTCGACAAAAAGCGGTCTGCTCTGGCCAGCGCCTCAGAAAACTTGCCGTCGCGCGTGAGTTGCGCAACCTCGCTGTAATCATCGGCGTGTGCGGCAGCGCCGAGCACGGAAAGCAGGACGGCGAGCAGCACCAATGCAAGGGTAAATCTGGGGCGGCAAAGCTTCATGGGATACGAAAATTCTTTCGGTCAGAGGGCAACAAAAGGCCGCCGATATACTGTCTCTCATTGTAGCGGAGGGGTGTGTTGTGGCCCGGTTGTCGGCCCGTTTTATGCTTTGCTCCCGACGCGCACCCGCTGGCGGAGCCCGCTTTCCCTTGTTGGCTTGGTCTGAGAGATTTTCATGAGTTTGCGCATCCATAACACCCTTTCCCGCCAATTGGACCCGTTTATCCCGCTGGAGCCGGGCCATGTGCGCATGTACGTTTGCGGCATGACGGTGTACGACGTCTGCCACCTGGGCCACGCCCGCTCCATGGTGGCTTTTGACGTGGTGCAGCGCTGGCTCAAGGCCAGTGGCTACCGGGTCACCTATGTGCGCAACGTGACCGACATTGACGACAAGATCATCCGCCGCGCCCTGGAAAACAAAGAGACGATCGCAGCACTCACCGATCGCATGGTGGCGCTGCTGCACCGCGACGCCGACGCGCTGGGCGTGCAACGCCCTGACCACGAACCGCGCGCCACCCGCTACGTGCCGCAAATGCTCTCGCTCATTGAGCGCTTAGAGCAGCGCGGCCTGGCCTACCGCGCCAGCAACCAAGACGTGAACTTTGCAGTCCGCAAGTTTGACGGCTATGGCAAGCTCTCGGGCAAATCGCTCGACGCCCTGCGCGCCGGTGAACGCGTGGCGGTAGACGACGGCAAGCTCGATCCGTTGGACTTTGTGCTCTGGAAATCCGCCAAACCCTCCGAGCCTATTGATGCCAAGTGGCCCAGCAACTTTGGCCCCGGCCGGCCAGGCTGGCACATCGAATGCTCGGCCATGGCTTGCGAGCTGCTGGGTGAGAGTTTTGACATCCACGGCGGCGGCGCTGACCTGCAGTTTCCGCACCACGAAAACGAAATTGCCCAAAGCGAAGGTGCGTTCGGCAAGCCGCTGGCGCGTTACTGGATGCACAACGGCTTTGTCACGCGCGACAACGAAAAAATGTCCAAAAGCCTGGGCAACTTTTTCACCATCGAAGACATCCTGGCCCGCTTTGACGCCGAGACCACGCGCTTTTTTATCGTGCGCTCGCACTACCGCAGCGCGCTGAACTACAGCGATGCGCACCTGGACGACGCGCGCAGCGCCCTCAAACGCCTGTACACCGCGCTGCAGTTGGTGGCCCCTGCGGACGTGGCCCTCGATTGGGCCGAGCCCTATGCGGCGCGCTTCAAGACCGCCATGGACGAAGACTTTGGCACGCCCGAGGCCGTGGCCGTGTTGTTTGACTTGGCCAGTGAAGTGAACCGCACGCGCTCAGTGCAACTGGCAGGCTTGCTGAAGGCGCTGGGCGGCACCCTGGGCTTGCTGCAAGGCGATCCGCAGCAGTTTTTGCAGACCGGCGCCACGCTGGACGAGGCGGCCATTCAGGTGCGCATTGAAGCGCGCAACACCGCCAAAGCCGCCCGCGACTTTGCGCAGGCCGACGCCATTCGCAAGGAATTGCAGGTCTTAGGCATCGTGCTCAAAGACTCACCCCAGGGCACGACCTGGGAAGCGGCGCAGCCATGACCATTGCGACACCTGTGGTGGTCAAACCCGACTTTTGGGACGAGGCCTGCAAGCACCTGATGAAAAAAGACCGGGTGATGAAGCGCCTGATCCCGCAGTTCAAGGACGCCGCGCTGGAGAGCCGGGGCGACCCCTTTGTGACCCTGGCCCGCAGCATCGTGGGCCAGCAGATATCGGTCAAGGCGGCGCAAACTGTGTGGGACCGCTTTGCGCTTTTGCCCGTAGCCATGACGCCGGCCAAGGTGCTGCGGCTTAAGGTGGACGACATGCGCGGTGCGGGCCTGAGCGCGCGCAAGGTCGAATATTTGGTTGACCTGGCGCTGCACTTTGACGACGAGCGTCTGCGCGTGGACGCCTGGACCGGGCTGCCAGACGAAGAAATCATTGGCGAACTCATCGCCATTCGGGGCATTGGCCGCTGGACGGCCGAGATGTTTTTGATCTTTCACCTGATGCGGCCCAATGTGCTGCCGCTGGACGATGTGGGGCTGATCAACGGCATCAGCCGCAACTATTTTTCGGGTGAGCTGGTCAGTCGCAGCGACGCGCGTGAGGTGGCTGCTGCCTGGGCGCCGTACTGCAGCGTGGCGACTTGGTATATTTGGCGCTCGCTGCACCCGGTTCCAGTCGCCTATTAGGCGGGGCTTGGCGCCCCGGCTTCAAGGTAGTAACGCAAAAGGAGAGTGCATTTGGCAAAAAGAACATTTTTGGACTTCGAGGCGCCTGTAGCCGAGCTTGAAGGAAAAATCGAAGAACTGCGCTATGTGCAAAACGAATCGGCGGTGGATATTTCTGCCGAAATTGACCAGCTCAGCAAAAAAAGCCAGCAGCTCGTCAAAGACATCTACAGCAACCTGACGCCCTGGCAGATCACCAA
>CAMDHS010000022.1 GCA_945898115.1 Comamonas sp. lk | reverse complement strand
GTGGCGCGCGCCACCTCAGAAGTAGTGCGCATTGCCAATTCGCGCAGCGGCGAAGGCTTTATCGCCATCAGCCCCGAGGCGCGCAAAAAGTTCTGGCTGGACCGCAAAAAGACCGCGGCGATTAGCAAGCACACTAATGCCTTCAAGATCAACGAAGACGTGGTCATTCCGCTGCCGCGCATGGCCGAATACACCGACGGCATCGAGCACATCAACATCGAACTCAGCTTGCGCAACAAGCTGGCCCTGTGCGACGCGCTGCAAGAGTTTTTGACCCAGGGCAACCTGCCGATGGGCAAGGCAGATGACTCGAGTGATATTCCGTCGGCCGAACTCATGCAAGAGCGCGTGGCCCAGGCCGTGGCCGTGGTGACCGATGTGCGCGCCCAGTGGCAGGGCTGGCTGGACAACGTCAACACTCTGTTCCCCCAATTGCAAGACCACAGCCTGCGCGCGAGCTGGAAGACGCAGTTGCGCGAACCCCTGCAAGGCATCTTTACCGGAGGCGCCTTTGCTGCCATCCTGGCTGAGTGCACCGCGATCCACAAGCGCGTGCTCAAGGGCCGCGTCTGGGTGGCGCTGCACATGCACGCCGGTGACGGCAATGTGCACACCAATATTCCGGTCAACAGCGACGACTACGACATGCTGCAAGCCGCCCACGGTGCGGTCAAGCGCATCATGGCGCTGGCCCGCCGCCTAGACGGCGTGATCTCGGGCGAACACGGTATTGGCATTACCAAGCTGGAGTTTTTGAGCGATGAGGAGTTGGCACCGTTTGCCGACTACAAAGCACGCATTGACCCCGAAGGCCGCTTTAACAAGGGTAAGTTGCTGCGCTCGCAAACCACGCAGTCTGATTTGGGTAGCGCCTACACGCCCTCTTTTGGCCTGATGGGCCACGAGTCGCTCATCATGCAGCAGAGCGATATCGGCGCTATTGCAGACTCCATCAAAGACTGCCTGCGCTGCGGCAAGTGCAAACCGGTGTGCGCCACCCACGTGCCGCGCGCCAATTTGCTGTACAGCCCGCGCAACAAGATTTTGGCCACCTCGCTCTTGATCGAAGCCTTTTTATACGAAGAGCAAACCCGCCGGGGCATCAGCATCCGCCATTGGGAAGAGTTTGAAGACGTGGCCGACCACTGCACCGTGTGCCACAAGTGCGAAAGCCCGTGCCCGGTGAAGATCGACTTTGGCGACGTGACCATGAACATGCGCAACCTGTTGCGCAAGATGGGCCAAAAGAGCTTTCGCCCCGGCAACGCGGCGGCCATGTTCTTCCTGAACGCCACCAACCCCGAGACCATCAAGATCGCCCGCGCGGCCATGGTGGGCGTGGGCTTTAAGGCGCAGCGCCTGGCCCATGATGTGTTGCGCGTGTTCGCCAAGGCGCAGACCGCCAAGCCTCCGGCATCCGTGGGCGCACCGCCCATCAAAGAACAAATCATCCACTTCATTAACAAGAAGATGCCCGGCGGCCTGCCCAAAAAGACGGCCCGCGCGCTCTTGGACATTGAAGACGCGGACTATGTGCCCATCATCCGCAACCCGCAAACCACCACGTCCGAGACGGAAGCAGTGTTTTACTTTCCCGGCTGCGGCTCGGAGCGGCTGTTCAGCCAGGTGGGGCTGGCCACGCAGGCCATGCTGTGGCACGCCGGGGTGCAAACCGTGCTGCCGCCGGGCTATCTGTGCTGCGGCTACCCCCAGCGCGGCAGCGGCCAGGCGGACAAGGCCGAAAAAATCATCACCGACAACCGGGTGCTGTTCCACCGCGTGGCCAATACGCTCAATTACCTCGACATCAAAACCGTGGTGGTGAGCTGCGGCACCTGCTACGACCAGTTGCAGGGCTACGAGTTCGACAAGATATTCCCGGGCTGCCGCATCATCGACATCCATGAATACCTTTTAGAGAAGGGGATCACCTTGGTGCCCCAAGGGGGCGCGGGTGCTGGCTACCTGTACCACGACCCCTGCCACAGCCCCATGAAGCTGCAAGACCCAATGAAAACCGTCAAGGCCCTGGTGGGCGACGCGGTGCTCAAAAACGAGCGCTGCTGCGGAGAATCCGGCACCCTGGGCGTGACCCGGCCTGACATTTCCACGCAAATCCGCTTTCGCAAAGAAGAAGAGCTGCGCCAGGGCGAGGCCGATTTGGCGGTGCTGACGGGCGCCGCCCCCGGCGCGCCCACCGTGACCAAAATCCTGACCAGCTGCCCGAGCTGCCTGCAAGGCCTGAGCCGCTACGGCAACGACCTGAACAACGGCTTGCTCGAGGCCGACTACATCGTGGTCGAAATGGCCAACCAGATTTTGGGCAAGGAATGGCTGCCCGAATATGTGCAAATTGCCAATGCTGGCGGCATTGAGCGGGTGCTGGTCTAAGGCGGGCGCAGGCCAAACCCGCGGCGCCCAATCCGATTCACAATACGCTCACCCGAAAAAACACCATGGCCGGCCTAAAAAAAGACTCTCCCACTCCGCAGGCGATCACCGCCCACAGCCAGTCGCGCGTGCTGGAAATCAGCTTTTCAGACGGCGCGAGTTTTCGCATTCCCTTTGAGCTGATGCGGGTGTATTCCCCTTCCGCCGAAGTGCAAGGCCATGGCGCGGGCCAGGAAGTGCTGCAAACGGGCAAGCGCCTGGTCGAACTCACCGGCCTAGAGCCGGTTGGCAACTACGCGGTGCAACCGGCGTTTTCTGACGGCCACGAAAGCGGTATTTTTTCCTGGGATTACCTGTACTTTTTGGGTTCGCAAGAAGCCAGCCTGTGGCAGCAGTACGAACAGCGCCTGCAAGCGGCCGGGCGCGACCGCGACGGCCCTATGCCCGCGCCCGCAGGACACGGCTGCGCCAGCCACTGAACCTTTACCCTCCATTCATCCATACCATGTCCAAAACCCACTTCGGTTTCCAGTCGGTCGATGAGACCGAAAAAGCCCGCCATGTGCGCGGCGTGTTCGATTCGGTCGCGCCCAAGTACGACCTGATGAACGACCTTATGTCTGGCGGTCTGCACCGCGCATGGAAGGCTTACACTCTGACGGTGGCCAATCTGCAAGAAGGCCAAAAAGCCCTGGACATTGCGGGCGGCACGGGGGACTTGGCCCTGGCTTTTTCCAAAAAAGTCGGCAAGACCGGCCAAGTTGTGCACACCGACATCAACGAGGCCATGCTCAGCACCGGGCGCAACCGCCTGATTGACCTGGGCGTGCTGCTGCCCACGGTGGTGTGCGACGCCGAGAAGCTGCCTTTTCCCGATGGCTACTTTGACTTGGTGAGCGTAGCCTTTGGCCTGCGCAATATGACGCACAAGGACGTGGCGCTGGCTGAAATGTGCCGTGTGATCAAGCCCGGCGGCAAGCTGCTGGTGCTGGAATTTTCCAAAGTGGCGCCGCCGCTGGAAAAACTCTACGACTGGTATTCCTTCAAGGTATTGCCCAAACTGGGCAAACTGGTGGCTGGTGACGACGCCAGCTACCGCTACCTGGCCGAGTCGATCTGCATGCATCCCGGGCAAAAAGAGCTAAAGGCCCTGATGCACAAAGGTGGATTCGGCCATGTGGACTACCATAACCTTACTGGTGGGATCGCCGCATTGCATGTTGGAATCAAGTGCTAGCGATGCCACAGGCAATTGAAGGATGGCAGATAGTCCGCACCTGAAGGCTTCTGGGTGGCAGTTGAACTTCTAAATTACTGAGGAACAGATATGAAATGGTTGAGTTTGGTACTTACGGCATTTTTGCTTTTTGCCGGCGTGAACGCCGAGGCTGCCCGCATGGGTGGTGGTAAATCCATGGGCAAACAATCGGGCAACGTCACGCAGCGCGAGGCGGCGCCAGCACAAAATGTGGGTAATACGGCTGCGCGCCCTGGCGCTGCTGCCGCGGCGGCAGCACCGCGCCGCCCTTGGGGCGCCATGCTCGGCGGCCTGGCCGCTGGCTTGGGCCTGGCTTGGTTGGCGCATTCCATGGGCTTGGGTGAAGGCATGGGCCAGATCCTGATGTTTGCCTTGCTCGCCTTTGGTGTGATGATGGCCGTTGGCTACTTCATGCGCCGGCGCCGGGCGGCAGCCAGCCCGTTTGCCTTTCAGGGCGCAGGCAATATGGGTGGAGTGGAATCGCGCCCTTATCGCCCTGAGAACGTGGGTAACGACGCGTCGGCCCGACCTTGGGAGCAAAACACGGCGCAGTACGACGCTACGCCTGCAGCCAGTGGCGCTTCGGGCTCCATGATCGGATCGGCACTTCTGGGCGGACAAACCTGGGGCGTGCCCGCAGGCTTTGACTCTGAAGGATTTATCAAAGCCGCCAAGGCCAACTTCATCACCCTGCAAGCGGCCTGGGACAAGTCTGACATCAGCAGCCTGCGTTCCATGATGACTGACAGCATGCTGTTGGAAATCAAAACCCAGCTCAGCGAACGCGAAGCCCACACCGGAGCGCAGCCCAACCAGACCGACGTGCAGGCGCTCGAAGCACGCCTCTTGGGCATCGAAGAGCTGGCCGATGAATACATGGCCAGCGTGGAATACACCGGCATGATCCGCGAAGACGCGGCGTCTGCGCCCAGCCCTTTCCGCGAAGTCTGGAACATGACCAAATCAAAAAACGGCGGCGGCTGGCTGGTCGCTGGCGTGCAAGCGCTGCAATAAGCGGCACGCCCGCAAGGGTGTGGCTTGGCGGCGGGAGAACTAAGCGCCATATCGGGAATAATGGGGGACTATGGCAGCACAGTCCCCTTTTTCTATGCTTGAAACCTTTTTGCAGGACTTCAAGCTCCCGTTCACCCCTCCCGATTGGGCAGTCGAAGAAACACAGCGGCGCATCGTGTTGCTGATCAACCATGTGCTGATGCAAGAGAGTCAGGCCACGGCCCGTCTGGCGCGGCAAAAAGGCCGCACCGTGCTGGTGCAGTGGCAGACCCTGAGCTTCAAGGTGCTGATCACCCCCGCTGGCCTGCTTGATCTGGCGCTGGGCGCCGGCCCCTCCGACCTGGTGCTCACACTGACCGAGCCCTCCCCGTTGGCGCTGGTGCAAGGCTTGGTGCAGGGCGGCAAACCGGCGGTGCGCGTCGAAGGCGATGTGCAACTGGCAGCCGATGTGAACTGGCTCACCGACCACGTGCGCTGGGACGTAGAAGCCGACCTGGCCCGCATCGTGGGGGATGTACCGGCGCACATGCTGGTGTCCAACGGCCGCAAATTGGCCCAGGCCCTACAGGAATTTGTAGCCCAGGGTCGCAAGTCCTCATCGGCCTCTAACCCCAGGCCGCCAACTGCCACACCCACCACCGAAAGCGCGCCATGAGCCGTCTGCTGCGCGGCTGGGCCATCTTGCGGGTGGTGCTGCGCTACGGCCTTGATGTGCTCTTGCTGCAAAGCCTGCCGCAACCGGGCCTGCAGCGCCTGGGGCGACTGCTCGCCATGGGTCGCCAACTGGACGCACCGCGCGGTGAGCGCCTGCGTCAGGCCCTTGAAGACCTGGGGCCGATTTTTGTCAAGCTCGGGCAGGTCTTGTCCACCCGGCGCGATCTGCTGGCGCCCGACATTGCCCTAGAGCTTGCCAAGCTGCAAGACCGGGTGCCGCCGTTTCCATCCGAAGTGGCGGTGGCCGCTATTGAGCAGGCGCTGGGCAAGCCGCTCAATGAAATTTTTGTGTCTTTTGAACACACGCCCGTGGCCAGCGCTTCGATTGCGCAGGTGCATTTTGCGGTGCTGCGAGACCGTAGCGGACGCGAGCGCGAAGTCGCCGTCAAGGTGCTGCGCCCGGGCATGCTCGGTGCCATCGACAAAGACCTGGGCCTGATGCGCCTGATGGCCGATATCGTGGGCAGCCTCTCGGCCGACGGCCGGCGCCTGAAGCCTCGCGAGGTGGTGGCCGAGTTTGACAAATACCTGCACGACGAGCTTGACCTGGTGCGCGAAGCGTCCAGCGCCGCCCAGTTGCGCCGCAATATGGAAGGTCTGGACCTGGTCTTGATTCCGGAAATGCTCTGGGACCATTGCACCACCTCCGTGCTGGTGATGGAGCGCATGCACGGCGTGCCCATCAGCCAGGTGGACCGCCTGCGCGAGGCGGGGGTGGACATCCAAAAGCTGGCACGCGACGGCGTGGTGCTGTTTTTTACGCAAGTGTTTCGCGATGGTTTTTTCCATGCCGACATGCACCCCGGCAACATCCAGGTCAGCCTGGCGCCCGAAACCTTTGGCCGCTACATCTCGCTGGACTTTGGCATCGTGGGCACGCTCACTGAGGTAGACAAAGAATATCTGGCCCAAAACTTTGTTGCCTTTTTCCGGCGCGATTACAAGCGCGTGGCCGAGTTGCACATCGAGTCGGGCTGGGTGCCAGTTGCTACCCGCGTCGATGAGTTGGAGGCGGCGGTGCGCGCGGTGTGCGAACCCTACTTTGACCGTCCTCTCAAAGAAATCTCGCTCGGCTTGGTGCTGATGCGCCTGTTTCAGACCTCGCGGCGATTTCAGGTCGAGATTCAGCCCCAGCTGGTGCTCTTGCAAAAAACCCTGCTCAATGTCGAAGGTCTGGGGCGCGACCTTGACCCCGACCTTGACCTGTGGGCCACCGCCAAGCCCTTTTTGGAGCAGTGGATGCTCAGGCAAGTCGGCCCGCAGCGACTGTGGGATGAACTCAAGGCCCAGGCGCCGCGCTACGCCAAGATATTGCCCGACCTGCCGCTGCTGCTTAAGACCTATTTGCAGCGTGGCGGTGCCGACCCCAAGACGCACTTGCTGCTCGAACAAATGGTGCGCGAGCAAAAACGCACCCACCGCCTGATTCAGGCGCTGGTCTACACCTTGGGCGGTTTTGCCCTGGGTGCGCTGGGTATGCAGCTGGCGTGGCGGCTCCATCTGTAATAGTCGGCAACCTATAATCAAAGGCTTTGCCACCTGACCGTTAGAGGCCACCACGCCATGCCGATTTACGCCTACAAGTGCGACGCCTGCGGCTTTGCCAAAGACGTTCTCCAAAAGATGTCCGACGACACGCTCACCGACTGCCCGAGCTGCAGCAAAGCCGAATTCAAAAAGCAGCTCACTGCTGCTGGCTTTCAACTCAAGGGTTCGGGCTGGTACGTGACTGATTTTCGGGGTGACAAAAACGCCACTGCCGCACCCCCTGCGGCGGAAGGCGCCGGTGATGCCGCTCCTTCGTCCGAGGCGGCGGCGCCCGCCCCAGCCGCTGCGACAGACGCAGTGGCCGCGCCAGCGGCATCAAGCACCCCCGCAGCCAGCGGCCCCAGCGCAGCCCCGGCGGCGACCTGATCGTTCTATCGCCCACTGACAGGATTACCGTGCCCTTTAAAAAATACCTACTCACCGGCCTGATGGTCTGGCTACCGCTGGCCATCACCATCTGGGTCCTGCTATGGATGATCAGCGTGCTCGACGGTCTGTTTGGCAGCTTTTTGTCGGCGCTGGCCGCTGTCACCTCGGACGCCACAGGGGCATCGCTGGAGCGCCTGCACCATATTCCGGGCTTGGGCGTGGTGCTGGTGCTCGGCTTCATGCTCGTCACGGGCGCGCTGGTGTCCAATGTGGCGGGCCGCTGGTGGCTCAAGCATTGGAACCGTTTGTTTACCCACATTCCGGTTGTTAAATCGATTTACAACAGCGTGAAAAAGGTGTCAGACACCTTGTTTTCTAGCAATGGCAACGCCTTTCGCACCGCCTTGCTGGTGCAGTTTCCGCGTCCGGGCAGTTGGACGATTGCGTTTCAGACCGGCGTGCCTGACGGCGAAGTGGCCCAGCATTTGCCCGGTGAATTCATCAGCGTCTACGTTCCCACCACCCCCAATCCGACGGGCGGCTACTTTTTGCTGCTGCCGCGCGCCGAGGTGATTGAACTCCATATGAGCGTTGACGAGGCGCTTACCTACGTTATTTCCATGGGATCGGTCTCGCCCACGGCGCATCCCACACCCGTGGCGCCCGTTGCTCCGCAATCCTGATCTTTTATTCCCTGATTGCCCGATTGGGCACTGAAAGCACGCTATGGCTATGCGCTCCCACTACTGCGGTCTTGTCACCGACGCCCTCTTGGGCCAAACCGTTTCTCTGTGCGGCTGGGTCAACCGCCGCCGCGACCATGGCGGTGTGATTTTTGTGGACCTGCGCGACCGCGAAGGCTATGTCCAAGTGGTCTGTGACCCGGACCGCGCCGAAATGTTCAAGACGGCCGAGGGCCTGCGCAACGAGTTTTGCGTGCAGATCAAGGGCCTGGTGCGCGCGCGCCCCGAAGGCACGGTCAACGACAACCTGAAAAGCGGAAAGATCGAAGTGCTGTGCCACGAACTCATCGTGCTCAACCCTTCAGTCACGCCCCCGTTCCAGATTGACGACGACAACCTGTCCGAGACCACGCGCCTGACGCACCGGGTACTCGATCTGCGCCGCCCCTACATGCAAAACAACCTGATGCTGCGCTACCGCGTGTCCATGGAAGTGCGTAAGTTTTTGGACGCCAATGGCTTTGTCGATATCGAAACCCCCATGCTGACCAAGAGCACGCCCGAAGGCGCGCGCGACTACCTGGTGCCCAGCCGCGTGCACGACGGCCAGTTTTTTGCGTTGCCCCAAAGCCCCCAGCTCTTCAAGCAGTTGCTGATGGTGGCTGGGTTTGACCGCTACTACCAGATCACCAAGTGCTTCCGCGACGAAGACCTGCGCGCCGACCGCCAGCCTGAATTTACCCAGATCGATATCGAAACCTCGTTCTTGGACGAGCAGGAAATCCGCGACATGTTCCAGGGAATGATCACCACGGTGTTCAAAAACACCATTGGTGTGGACCTGGGCGAATTCCCGGTCATGAGCTACGCCGACGCCATGCACATTTATGGCTCGGACAAGCCCGATTTGCGCGTCAAGCTGCAGTTCACCGAAGTCACCGACGTGATGGCTGATGTGGACTTCAAGGTGTTCTCGGGCGCGGCCAATATGAAGGGCGGCCGTGTCGTTGCACTGCGCGTGCCCGGTGGCTCAGTGGAAGGTGGCGGCATTAGCCGTGGCGAGATCGACGCGTATACCGAGTTCGTCAAGATTTACGGCGCCAAAGGCCTCGCTTACATCCGCGTTAACGACATCACCAAGGGTCGCGACGGTTTGCAAAGCCCGATCGTCAAAAACATCCACGACAAGGCGATTGCCGAAGTGCTGGCACGCACCGGCGCGCAAGACGGTGACCTGATTTTCTTTGGCGCGGACAAAGAAAAAATCGTCAACGACGCCATCGGCGCGCTGCGCCTCAAGGTGGGCCACAGCGAGTTTGGCAAAAAGAACGGCCTGTTCCAGACCGGCTGGCGCCCCATGTGGGTGGTGGACTTTCCGATGTTCGAGTACGACGAAGAAGCCCTGCGTTACACCGCCACGCACCACCCGTTTACTGCGCCCAAAGACGGCCACGAAGACTGGATGGTCACCGCGCCCGAGAAGTGCATCTCCAAGGGCTACGACATGGTGTTGAACGGCTGGGAAATGGGCGGCGGCTCGGTGCGTATCCACCGCGCTGACGTCCAGCAAAAAGTGTTCGATGCACTCAAGATCAGCCCAGAGGATGCGCAGCTCAAGTTCGGCTTTTTGCTCGACGCCCTGCAATACGGCGCGCCCCCGCACGGCGGCCTGGCCTTCGGCCTGGACCGCGTGGTCACACTCATGACCGGCGCCGAGTCGATTCGCGACGTGATTGCCTTCCCCAAAACCCAGCGCGCCCAGTGCTTGCTCACGCAAGCACCCAGCCCGGTGGATGAGAAGCAGCTGCGCGAATTGCATATTCGCCTGCGCACGGTGGAAGCGGCCAAGCCGGCGTAAAGCGGCTGGAGCGCACCGCAAAGAGCCACCTTCGGGTGGCTTTTTTGCGCCTGTCTATCCGGCTTGGCGCCCGCCTATGGCTTTCAGGTAAGCCGCGCGGGTGGCCGGCGCCACTGCTGCCAGCAGCTGCAGGTAATGCGTTTGGTGGCGTGAAAACATGCGGGCCGATGCCACCATTTTCGAGCGACAAAACCAGTGGCAGCTGTGCTGCAGCAGCAGCAATTCGGCGCTGAGTCGAAACGCGCGGTCGCGCTCTGACAAGGCGTCGCGGTTGGCAATGCCGCTACTCACCCCCTGGGTGTGCACGCGCAGCAAAGCGCGCAGGTCGAAGCTGGCGCCAGGCAGCCAATGCACGGCCAGCGGCAGGTTCAAGGGCAGGGTGCTGGCGCGCCAGGCGCGGCCCTGGTTTTTGGGCAAGTCGTTTTGCAGTTGCTGCAACTGGCCTTCTAGGCGCTCCTCGTGCTGACCCATCACCTGCCAAACACTGTTGCGCCGCTCAGGGTCGGTTTCGCCCATGGCACGCAGGTAGCCCTGGGTCAGGGTTTCCATCAGCGACTCGATCTGGTAGTTGCGCAAATAGCGCCCCAAAAGCCCAATGCGCTGGCGCTGTTCCCACGCGTTGCGCATTTGCAGGCTAAACGCCAGTACGGCAAAAAAGACCAAAACACTCATAAGGGGCGGTAGGTAAAAAGGGGAAGGGTAAAGCCTGCGTTATACCCGCGAGGCCACGGCGTCGAGTGCCAGGCTGTGGCCGATAAGCACGCCTTGGGGCACTTCGTAATCGGCTATCACACAAGCGCGCTCGGTGTCTTGCGCCACGCGGTTGAGCCAGACCTTTGCGCGGGCGATGGAACGCTGGTCCAGCGCGGCAAAGGGGTCGTCGAGCAAGGTCAAGCGGCAGTGGCTGGCAAAGGCGCCCGCCAGCCAGACCTTGCGTTTGCTGCCGGTTGACAGCATGTACAGCGGCTTGTCGAGTTGCTCCTCCAACCCCAGGTCCTGCACCAGCGCGTCCAGGTCTGGTTGCGAAAAGTCGGCATGGCGCGCGCGCAGCAGGTCAAAGTAAGCCCGCGCAGCAATCGCGTCATGTTGCGCGTCGCGCGGGTCCATCCAGTAAACAGAGGGCGCGTGGGCTTGTCCCAAGGATTGCGCTGGATCAAGCCACCGCCATTCAATGCCGCCTTTTTGCGCCGTCAAAACCCCTGCTAAGAGGCGCAGCAGACTTGATTTGCCACAGCTCTCGCCCCCAAACAGCAGGGTCAAACCGGGGTGGACGGCGAAGTTCAGACCGGCAAAAACAGGGTTTGCGTCATAGGAGAAATGCAGGTCACGCACGCAGGCCAGTGGCGCAGTAGCAGGGGCGGGCAGGGTGTGTTCGGGCATGGCGGGCTATCCTAACGCAGGCTGCAGACCTGGCAGCTTTTTCCGCCCGTGCGCCCGGTGCACAATGTTCGGGACTTTGTCTTTTTCACCATGGCCCAACCCTACAAAATTCCCGAATCCGTGCTGGTGGTGATTTACACCCCGGCCCTAGACGTGCTGATGATCCGCCGCACCGACCCCGACCCGCTGGCTGGCGCGTTTTGGCAATCGGTCACCGGCAGCAAAGACACGCCAGACGAGCCCTTTGCGCTGACCGCCGCGCGCGAGGTGCTAGAGGAAACCGGCATCGACTGCCAGCCGCAAAGCCCTCTGGCTGCGCATCTGCAAGACTGGCAGCTCGAGAACGTCTATGCCATTTATCCGCGCTGGCTGCACCGCTACGCGCCGGGCGTGGTGTTCAACACCGAGCGCCTGTTTGGCTTGCAAGTGCCCGCAGGCACGCCGGTACAGCTCGATCCGCGCGAACACACGCATTATCAGTGGCTGCCCTACCAAGAGGCGGCGGACCTGTGCTTTTCACCGTCCAACGCCGAGGCCTGCGCCCTCTTGCCGCGCTTTGTTGCGCAAGGGGCGCAGCCATGAGCCAGTTGGTGCGGGTGGTGACTTACAACATCCACAAAGGGGTGCGCGGCGTCGGGCCAGGGCGCAGCCTAGAAATCCACAACCTGGGCCACGCCATATCCCGCTTTGGCGCGGACTTGGTGTGCTTGCAAGAGGTGCGCAAGCTGCACCGACGCGAAGAAAAGTTTTTTGCCCACTGGCCGTCCGTGCCGCAGGCCGACTTTTTGGCGCCTGAGGGCTATACCGCCGTATACCGTACCAACGCCGTTACGCGGCACGGCGAACACGGCAACGCGGTGCTCTCGCGCTGGCCCGTGGTCGCCCACCAGCATGAGGACATGTCGGACCACCGCTTTGAGCAGCGCGGCCTCTTGCACGCCGAGATGACGGTGCACGGCCAAAGTGTGCACGTGCTGGTGGTGCATCTGGGCCTGGTGCGTGCCAGCCGCCAGCGCCAGTTGCAGCAGCTGTGCCGCTATATTGCCCGCGAAATCGGGCCCGATGCGCCGCTGCTGGTGGCGGGCGACTTCAATGAATGGGGGCCGCTGCTGGAGCGCGAACTCGGTAGCGCTGGCCTGTCGTCCTGGCGGCAAAAGGGCTACGCCACCTTCCCGTCGCGCCTGCCGCTGCTGCAACTCGACCACGTCTACGCGCGCGGTCTGCGCCCGCTGCGCCTGGAAGTGCCGCGTGGTGGGCGGTGGACCAAGATGTCCGACCACCTGCCGCTGATTGCCGAGTTTGAACTGCCGCCCCGTGCCTTGCCCGAGCCGCTCGCGGGGGCTGCCCAGCTTGCGTCCCAGATGGCTTCCAAGGTGCAGGTGATTACGGCCATGGCCACACCAGCAGGCATGCTACAGGCGGTTTGAACATGCGCCCCACCCACTTCAACCACCACCAGCAGGTGCGCCTGTTGCAAGGGGCGGTGGAGTTGTTTGCCGCAGTGATTGCGGCGGTGGACGCCAGCGCCGCTGAGGTGCGGCTGGAAACCTATATCTTCAACTTCGACAGCCAGGGCGAACGCCTGGCGCAGGCGCTGATGCGCGCTGCCGAGCGCGGCGTAGCGGTGTACCTGGTGATGGACGGTATTGGCACGCCGGCGCTGCCGCCCCAGTGGGCGCAGCGCTTTAATGCGGCGGGCGTGCAGTGGCACCGTTTTTCGCCGCTGGGCTTGATGGGCGTGTTTCGGCCCGGGCGGTGGCGCCGACTGCACCGCAAGCTCTGCGTGGTCGATAGCGCGGTGGCTTTTTGTGGCGGTATCAATGTGCTTGATGACTTGGTGGACCCCCATTACGGCGTGCTGCAGACGCCGCGCCTGGATTTTGCGGTGCAGGTGCGTGGCGTTTTGGCCCTGGAGGTGCAGCAGACCATGGAGCAGTTTTGGGCGCGCCTGGATCTGGCGCGCCAGGTGGAGCATCTGCGATGGAGACAGGCGCGCCGCCTGCTGGCCCCGTCCGCGCCCCACCCGGACCCCGGCGATTCAGCGCCGCAGACGATCTTGCCGGGCGATGGTGTCTGGGCGGCCTTGGTCTTGCGCGACAACGTGCTGCACCGCAGCCGCATCGAGCGGGCCTACCGCAAGGCCATTGCCGACGCGCGCAGCGAGGTGCTGATTGCCAGCGCCTATTTCGTGCCTGGGCGTAAGTTGCGCCGCGCATTGGTACATGCAGCGCAACGCGGCGTGCGGGTGCGGGTGCTGCTGCAAGGCCGCTACGAATATTTCATGCAATACCACGGCGCCCGCACGGTCTACGGCGTGCTGATGGACGCCGGAGTGGAAATTTTTGAATACACCGGCGGCTTTTTGCACGCCAAGGTGGCGGTGGTGGACCGGCGCTGGGCCACCGTGGGCTCAAGCAATCTGGACCCCTTGAGTCTCTTGCTGGCGCGTGAGGCCAATGTGGTGGTGCGTGACGGCCCGTTTGCGATGCTCTTGCGCCAGCGCCTGCTCAAAGCCCTGCAGCACCAATCGGTGCGGGTCGATCCGGCCGCTTACGCACAGCGCGGGCGCTGGCAGCGCAGCCTGGACATGGTGGCCCTGGGCGTGATGCGCGTGGTTTTGTTTTTGATTGGCCGCGCGTACTGAAGTCGGGCGCCGAATTCTGGTGCCGTTGTCTGCCGTAATTGCGACTGAATTGATAGCAAAAGCCTCAATGGCTGCTTGGGGTTTTCGAAGGCTTCGGGGCTATTCAAACGCTGGTAACATGGTCTGTTGCCAATCAAAACACCATTGCCATGACTCCACCCGACGAGGACGTTGGAACCCCGGTTTCCGTCAAAATCCGTGAGCGTATCCTCGCTTCGCGCAAGCGCTTCAACGCCAACGACAACATCGCCGATTTTGTGCAGCCCGGCGAACTCGCCGCCTTGCTTGACGAAGTTGAGGTCAAGATGCAAGGCGTGCTCGACAGCCTGGTGATTGACACCGAGAACGACCACAACACCGGCAACACCGCGCGCCGCGTGGCCAAGATGTACCTCAACGAAGTGTTTCGCGGCCGCTATGTGCACGCCCCGGCCATCACCGAGTTTCCCAACGCCGAGCATTTGAACGAGCTGATGATCGTCGGCCCCATCACTGTGCGCAGCGCCTGCAGCCACCATTTTTGCCCGGTGATCGGCCAGATCTGGATTGGCGTGCTGCCCAATGAACACACCAACGTCATCGGCCTGAGCAAGTACGCGCGCCTGGCCGAGTGGGTCATGGGCCGGCCCCAGATCCAGGAAGAAGCTGTGGTGCAACTGGCCGACCTGATCCAAGAAAAAACCCAGCCCGACGGCTTGGCCATCGTCATGGAAGCCAGCCACTACTGCATGTCGTGGCGCGGCGTGAAGGACATGGACAGCAAGATGATCAACTCCGTGATGCGCGGCGTGTTCCTCAAAGACCCCAATTTGCGCCGTGAGTTTTTGGCGCTTCTTCCCAAGAAAGGCTGAACCATGCTCGTACGTTTGCTCTATGCCAGCCGCGCCGTGGACCCCACTGCGGTGGCGATTGATGAAATCCTGGCCAAGTCGCGCCGCGGTAACCCCAGCTCGGGCATTACCGGCATCTTGTGTTATGGCGGCGGCATCTTTTTGCAAGCCATAGAGGGTGGCCGCCTGGCGGTGAGCGAGCTCTATGGCCACATCCAGCGCGACGCGCGCCACAAAGACGTGGTGCTGCTGCATTACGAAGAAATCTCTGAGCGGCGCTTTAGCGGCTGGACCATGGGCCAGGTCAATATGTCTAAGATCAACGCCAGCATCTTGCTCAAATACGCCGAAAAACCCGAGCTCGATCCTTACAGCGTCTCGGGCAAGGTATCGCTGGCGCTGCTCGAAGAGCTGATGGCCACGGCCTCCATCATCGGGCGCGCCTAAATTTCTGTACCAGACCGCTCTGCCGCAGCCAGTGGCCTGGCCCCGCTGCTGGGCTGCGATTTCTCCAGCGCTCCGAGCCGGCGCAAGCAAATCATGCTGGCCTGGGGCCACTGCGATGGCCAGCGCCTGCGCCTGGCGCAGTTGCAAGGCATCACCAGCCTTCCTGACTTTTTGACTGCCTTGCAGGCCGCGCCACGCTGGGTGGGCGGTTTCGATTTGCCCTTTGGCTTGCCGCGTGAGTTGGTCGAGACGCTGGGTTGGCCGCTGGACTGGCAGGACTGCATCGGGCATTACGCCGCGCTCTCTCGCGCCGACATCCGCGCGCACTTTGCGGCTTTTTGCGATGCACGCCCGATGGGTGGCAAGTTTGCCCACCGCGCGACCGATATTCCGGCCGGCTCGAGCCCGTCCATGAAATGGGTCAATCCGCCGGTGGCTTATATGCTGCACGCCGGCGTGCCGCTGATCCAGGCCGCAGGCGCGCATTTCCCCGGTCTGCAGGCGGCGCAGCCACAGGCACCGCGCGTGGCGCTGGAGGCCTATCCGGGCATGCTGGCGCGCGAAATTTTGGGTGCGCGCAGCTACAAAAGCGACGACCGCGCCAAACAGACCCCGGAGCGCCTGATCGCTCGCAAAGACCTGGTCAACGCCCTGGAGCTGGGCCAGTCCCGCTGGCAACTGCGCCTGCACTTGAGCCATGCGCAACGCGACGCCTTGGTGGCCGACGCCTCGGGCGACGCGCTGGACGCTGTTCTGTGCCTCGTGCAGGCGGCCTGGGCGCACCTGCGCCACAGCCAGAGCGACCCGCTCTACGGTTTGCCCGCAGGCACCGACCCGCTAGAGGGTTGGATTGTGGGCGCCTGAGGGGTGTATAACCCGTTGCGATTCATCTAAGAACATACAAAGCACTTACCCGCCAGCGCCTATTGGGTGCGGCATCTAGAAGGAAACCCCCATGGGCGCGCAGTGGAAAGCAAAAGGCAAGGAACTTGCCGCAAACGCAAAAGGCCGAGCTTTCGGCAAATTGGCCAAAGACATCATGCTTGCCGCCCGCAACGGCGCCGACCCGGCGTCCAACGCCCGCCTGCGTTTGGTGGTCGAACAGGCCCGCAAAATCTCCATGCCCAAAGACACGCTGGACCGCGCCATCAAAAAAGGCGCAGGCCTGACCGGCGAGTCCGTCAGCTTCGAGCACGTGATCTACGAGGGCTTTGCGCCCCACCAGGTGCCGGTGATGGTGGAATGCCTGACCGACAACGTCAACCGTACCGCGCCCGAGATGCGTGTGCTGTTTCGCAAGGGGCAGTTGGGCACTTCCGGTTCGGTGGCTTGGGATTTTGACCACGTGGGCATGATCGAGGCCGAGGCCGCTGTTAAAGGCGCAGACGCCGAAGTCGCCGCTATCGAGGCCGGTGCCCAAGACTTCGAACCCGCCGACGAAGCCGGTGTCTGCGTGTTCGTGACCGAAGCAGCCGATCTGGACTTGGTCAGCCGCGCTTTGCCCACCCACGGATTCACCGTGCTGTCGGCCAAACTGGGCTACAAGCCCAAAAATCCAGTTCAGCCTGCCAACCTGAGCGCCGAACACCTAGAAGAAGTGGAAGCCTTTTTGGCCGCCATTGATGCCAATGACGATGTGCAAAACGTCTACGTAGGGCTGGCCGGATAAACCAGCCTGGGACGCGACAAACCCGCTGCAGGGACCTGTGGCGGCGTCTGTGCTCCTGCATAATGAGGCGAGCCTCTTTTCAAGTTGAAATATTCACCATGTCCCTGACCTCCCTGCGCCTCAAAATCACCGCCCTTTTTCTGGCTGCGTTCCTGGGGGCCTGCGGCGGCGGCGGTAGCTCCGCGCCACCGCCTACTGGCGGTATCACAGCCACGGCGGGCGACGGCCAGGTCACCATCACCTGGGTGGCTGACGCAGGCGTGGACTACTGGCTGATGTATGCGCTCACGGCTACGGCCATTGACATGAAGTCGCCCCCTGGCAACCATGCCTGGATTACCAGCGGCGTGACATCGCCTTTGGTCATGACGGGCTTGACCAACGGCGTGACGTATTCGTTTGCTATGAACGGACGCATAAACGGTGGCCCGGGCGGAGCACAGACGCCTTCGGTGTCGGCGACACCGGTTGCAGCGGTGCCATAAGGCTTCGCGTTAGAGCCCGCTGGGGCCTGCTGACTCGCGCAAAACCAGAACGCTGTTCCCGGTTCTTGCTAGGGCGCTTTGCGCAAGCGCGCCCGCTCCATCGCCGCCAGAATTACGGCTTTTTTGTGGTTCAGCACTGCGGGATCGGTGATGCGCGAATGCGCGGCCATGTCTGCGAGCTTGTCTTGGGCCTGTGCGGCCTTGGCCGCGCTGTGGTCTAGTTTGGCGCTGGCGCGCCGGTCGCTAGCCTCGCTGTAGCGCTTTCGCGCCGTTTCCGCCAGGGCGGGCGACCAGGCGTTCCAGCCGGTGGGTGGGTTTTGGCTCCCGTCCGAGGCTGACACAGCAATGGTTTCGAGCTTGATGCAATCCACCGGGCAGACGGGCAAACACAACTCGCAGCCGGTGCAATAGGCCTCTATGACCGTGTGCATACGCTTGTTGGTGCCAAAAATGGCGTCGGTGGGGCAGGCCTCGATGCACAAGGTGCAGCCTATGCACCAGGCCTCGTCAATGAAGGCGACGGTGCGCGGGCCTTCCAGACCAAATTGCGGGTTCAGCGGCTTGGTGGGAAGCTGCAAGATTGCAGCCAGCCGCTCCACGCCCTGGGCGCCGCCTGGCGGGCATTGGTTGAGATCGGCTTGGCCCTGCGCCATGGCCTGCGCATAAGCGGCGCAATCCGGGTAGCCGCAGCGCGTGCACTGGGTTTGCGGTAGCGCGTCAAGCAGCCGGCCGGCCAATACGCCTTCGCCGGGCTGCTTTGCCATTACTTGGCCTTGGGCGCTTTTTTGGCGACCGCTGTGGGTGCTGCTTTGGCCTTGACTGGCGCTGCTTTCACCGCCACAGCCTTGGTAGCCTTGGCTGCCACAGCTTTGGCGGGCGTTGGAGCTAGCGCTTTGACTGGGGCTTTGGCAAGGGGCAACTTGGGTGCCGCTGCCTTGGTAGGTTCCAGGGCAAGCGACGCTTGCGCAGGTGCTATTTCTGCGGGAGTTTTCAGGGGCGTGGCCGCCACGTCAATGACCGGTGCGGGAGACGCAGCCACGTCAGCGGCTTGTACCTGAACTGTGGGCTCGGAGACGACCATAAGCTTGCGTTCGACAACCGCTTCCACGACCACAACAGGCTGCACCGCAGCTAGGGGTACTGGCTTTTTCACGGCTTTTGCCGGTGTTTTTGTTTTGGCTGCAGGCACAACCACTGCGACCAGCTTGGGCGCAGGCGCGCTGAACAAGCTAGGTGCGGTGTCCGTGCGCTTGGCGGCGCGGGGCTGGCGAGCCGTGGGTGCCGTTACCAGCTTGGGCGCTGGCGTGGCCTTGGAAGGCTGGTGGCCTTGGATAAAGGCCTTGACTTCGGGGTACACCAGATCGCGCCAGCGGCGACCTGAGAAGATGCCGTAGTGTCCGGCGCCCTGGGCTTCGAAATGGCGTTGCTGGGTGCTCACCACGCCGGTGCAAATCTCGTGCACCGCGCGGGTTTGGCCGGAGCCGGAGATATCGTCGAGCTCACCTTCGACCGACATCAGCGCGGTGGTGGTGATGGCCGAGGGGCGCACGCGCTCAACCTTGCCGCTGGGGGACTTGACGTCCCAGGTGCCGTTGACCAGGCTGAAGTCCTGGAACACGACCTTGATGGTGTCGAGGTAGTAGTCGGCGTCCATGTCGAGCACGGCGTTGTACTCGTCGTAAAACTTGCGGTGGGCTTCGGTGCTGACGTCATCGCCTTTGATCAGGTCTTTGAAGTAGTCGTAATGGCTCTTGGCGTGGTGGTCTGGGTTCATGGCTACAAAGCCGGTGTGCTGCAGGAATCCGGGGTAGACGCGACGTCCGGCACCAGGAAAGCTGCTGGGCACGCGGTAGATCACATTGTTCTCAAACCACTCGTAGCTCTTGTTCATGGCCAGGTTGTTGACCGCAGTGGGCGATTTACGGGCGTCGATGGGGCCGCCCATCATGGTCATGGTGAGCGGTGTTTTTTCGCCGCGACCGGCCATCAGCGACACGGCGGCCAACACGGGCACCGTGGGCTGGCAAACGCTCATCACGTGGCAGTTGCCGTATTTGGACTGCACATGGCGAATGAACTCCTGCACGTAGTTGACGTAATCGTCGAGGTGGAACTCGCCTTCGCTCATGGGCACCAGACGGGCGTTTTTCCAGTCGGTTATGTAGACCTTGTGGTCTTGGAGCATGGTTTTGACGGTGTCACGCAGCAGTGTGGCGTAGTGGCCCGACAGGGGAGCCACGATGAGCACCACGGCCTGGTCCTTGATTTTGTCCAGCGTGGCCGATTCGTCGGTCAGGCGCTTGAAGCGGATCAGGTCACAAAACGGTTTTTTCAGCTCAATGCGCTCGTGCACCGCCACTTCAACGCCATCGAAATCGATGGTGCGCAGGCCAAACTCGGGTTTTTCGTAGTCCTTGCCCAGGCGGTGCATCAGGTCATAGCTGGCCGACAGGCGCTGGGAAAACGGACTTTGGCCCACCAGGGACAAGGGGTTGGACAATGATTTGGCGGCAAATCTAGCCAAATCGGAGAACGGCTCCATAAGGGCGCGTTGGGTCTCGTAAAGCTGGTAGAGCATGCGGTGTCCTGGTTGAGAAATGTTGCAGTGCAATATAACAGCATTAACTTGCGGGTGTCCAACGCCCCTGAGCCCTGGGTTACATGACTTTGGCGATCGCCGCGCAGACGTAAGCGATGTTGTTGCTGTTGAGCGCGGCCACACACATGCGGCCGGTGTCGGTGCCATACACGCCAAATTCGTTGCGCAAACGCACCATTTGGTCTTTGCTCAGGCCGGAGTAGCTAAACATGCCGATTTGGGTGGTGATAAAGCCCATGTCCTGCGTCACGCCGGCGGCTTTCAGGCCCTCCACCAGACTTTGGCGCATGGCTTTGATGCGCACGCGCATTTCACCGAGTTCTTTTTCCCACAGCGCGCGCAGCTCGGGGTTGCCCAGCACAGCGGCCACAATCGCGCCGCCGTGGATGGGCGGGTTGGAATAGTTGGTGCGAATGGCAATCTTGAGCTGGCTGAGCACGCGACCCGCTTCTTCCTTGCTTTCGCACAGCACGGACAGCGCGCCCACACGCTCGCCGTACAGGCTAAAGCTCTTGGAAAACGAGGTGGAGACCAAAAAGCTTAAGCCTGCTGCCACAAACTGGGCGATGACTGCGCCGTCTTCGGCAATGCCGTGGCCAAAGCCTTGGTAGGCCATGTCCAAAAATGCAGTCAGGTTGCGGGCCTTGACCACGGCTACTACCTGGTCCCACTGCGCGGGGGTGATGTCGTAGCCGGTGGGGTTGTGGCAGCAGGCGTGCAACACGACCACGGTGCCTGCGGCAGCGGCGTTCAGGCTGGCGAGCATGCCTTCGAAGTTGACGCCGCGTTTGGCCGCGTCGTAATAGGCGTAGGTGTCCACCACAAAACCGGCGTTGGTAAACAGGGCGCGGTGGTTTTCCCAGCTGGGGTCAGAAATCAGCACCTTGGCGTCGGGGCGCAGGTGCCTGAGGAAGTCGGCGCCAATTTTCAGGCCCCCGGTGCCGCCAATGGCTTGTACCGTGGCCACGCGGCCCGAGGCCACGGGCTCGGAATCTATGCCAAAAACCAGGCCTTTCACGGCTGCGTCGTAGGCGGCAATGCCGTCGATGGGCAAATAGCCGCGCGCGGTGGGCGTGGACATCATGGTTTTTTCAGCGGCTTGCACGCATTGCAAGAGTGGCAGTTTGCCCTTGTCGTCGAAATACACGCCCACGCCGAGGTTGACCTTGTTGGGGTTGGTGTCGGCGTTGAATTGTTCGTTCAGACCCAAAATCGGGTCGCGGGGTGCCATTTCGACGGCGGAAAAGAGAGACATGAAGAAGTCCTGAAGAGGGGCCAAGGAAAACGCGGTGAAAAA
>CAMDHS010000021.1 GCA_945898115.1 Comamonas sp. lk | reverse complement strand
CCAAGGGCCCGGTTGACCTGGAGCGCGCCAACATGGAAAACCGCGCCCTGGCCCGCGCCATTGCCCGCCTGGAGCGCAAGGGTCTGGCGATTTACAGCGGATTTACGCCCAGCGACGCCGCCCACGTGCTGGGCTTGTCCAGCCATTGGAGCACCGCTGGTGCCACCTTTGCCGCCCGCATCTGGGCGCGCCAGATGCGCCATATGTACGGCCTGGGCACCTGGAAGCAGGGCGACGCCCTGGGCCCGGCGCAAGACGTGGTGGCCAAGGTGGTGGACACGATTTGCCAAAAACTGATCGAAGCCGGCCTGAACGACGCCGGGCAGATGAACGAGTCTTCAGCCGGCAAGGTGGCCGCCTTGCTCACGGCCATGGCGCTGGGCGCCGGCAAGGCGGCTGCTTCGGCTGACGCAGCTGATGCAGCACCAAATGCGCAAGGTGCCCCCGCCGCCCCTGCTTCGTGCATCAGCGCCGTGTTCCAGTTGCGGTTTTCGCCGTCTATGCCGTTGGTGGGCGTGGGCGCACCGGCGTCAAGCTATTACCCGGCGGTGGCGCGCGCCCTGGGGGTGGAGTTGCAGTTGCCGCGGTTTGCCGAGGTGGCCAATGCCGTAGGCGCAGTGCTCGGGCAGGTGTCGCAGCGCGTGCACCTCACGCTCACCCAGCCCGCGCGCGGCGTGTTCAAGGTGTTTACCGCGCAGGGGCCAGTGGATTTTGGGGATTTGGCCTCAGCCGTGGCGCACGCGCAACAGTTGGCGGGTGAAGAAGCCCATGCGCGCGCCATGGCCGCAGGCGCCGCGCAGGCCGAGGTGGTTTACAGCCAGCGCAACAACAGCGTCAACAACGACATTGACGGCAATGTGTTTTTTGAGGCGGTGGTCACCGCCACCGCCAGCGGGGCCCCGCTGCGCAAGGCCTGAAAGGCCGCAAAAGCCTAAAAAAACAAGAAAAATCCGTTCGCGGCGCACAGCGAGCCCACAGCGCCCAAAGCGGCGCCTGCCCAAAACAGCGCGGGCAGCCCCGCCACGATGGCCACTGACAGCAGCACGATGGCGATTTGCAGCGCGCCTTCGGCATAGTCAAACCACGGGTCTTGGCGCATGGCGTGGTTGCGCACCGCTTCGTGCTCCTTGGCCACCACCAGCAGCTCTTTTTTGCCCTCTTTGGTCTCGGGCTCGGATTCGTAGCGCTCGATGGTCTTTTTGTAGTCCTCAATCTTCTTTTGCATCGCCTCTTTGGCGACAGTGGGCATGTCTGGCGCGCTAAGCAGCTGCAATTCGAGATCGGTGGCCGCGATCTTGAGCGAGGTCTGGCGGATCGACTTGGCCTGGTAGAAGGCGTAGCTATTGGCCGCCAGGATGTTCTCTTGCGTGATTTCTTTGGCCGCGTTAGAGCCGCCCAGGCTGGCGATTGCCAAGGCCATGGCAAGGATAGAAATCGTCAACGCGGTACGGTTTTTTCCGCTCTTGGCCTCTGTTTCTTCAATCATTTCTGAGGTTTCGTGGGCTTCCATGGGGTGTCCTGTGGGGTTAAAGTGGGGCAGTGTGGCGCCCGCGTAGGGTTTGATTTGAGGTACGAGAAGTGCAGTGCCGCTTAGGCTGCGACGGCCGATCCGGCCAAGACGGGAGCGCGCCCCACCGACAGATAGTTCCAGCCACCCGCCTGCATCTTGGCCGGCTGGTACAGGTTGCGGCCATCCACGATGAGTTTGCCCGGCATGCGCAACTCCATCTCGTCAAAGTCGGGAGCGCGAAACTGCTGCCACTCGGTACAAATCACCAGCGCGTCCGCTCCGGCCAATGCCGCGTATTTGTCTGCGCACAGGGCCAGCATGGGGTGCTCGGGGTAGATGCGCGCGGTTTCGGGCATGGCCACCGGGTCAAAGGCCTGCACCTTGGCGCCGGCCTGCCACAGCGCTTCCATCAGCGTGCGGCTGGGGGCTTCACGCATGTCGTCGGTCTTGGGCTTGAAGGACAGGCCCCAAACCGCAATGGTTTTGCCCTGCAAATGTGCGGCTCCGCCAAAGTGCTGGGCCAGCTTGGTGAAAAGCGTCGTTTTTTGTCGCTTGTTGACCGTCTCGACCGCATCGAGCAAGGGCGTGTCGTAGCCAATTTGCGCGGCCGTGCGGCCCAGCGCCTGCACGTCTTTGGGAAAGCAGCTGCCGCCGTAGCCGCAGCCGGGGTAAATAAAGTGGTAACCAATGCGCGGGTCTGAGCCAATGCCCTTGCGCACCTGCTCAATGTCCGCGCCCAGGCGCTCAGCCAGGTTGGCCACCTCGTTCATAAAGCTGATCTTGGTGGCCAGCAAGGCGTTGGCCGCGTATTTGGTGAGCTCGGCGCTGCGCACGTCCATGTGGATGGTGCGGTCGTGGTTGCGCATAAAGGGCTCGTACACATCGGCCATCAGCGCCTTGGCGCGCTCGCTGTCGCTGCCAATAACGATGCGGTCCGGGTGCAAGAAGTCGTTTACCGCAGCGCCTTCTTTCAAGAATTCGGGGTTGGACACCACGTCAAAGGCCGGCGCTTCACCCGTGCGTTGCGCCAGCACTTCGCTAATCGCAGCGCTCACCTTGTCGGCGGTGCCCACGGGCACGGTGGACTTGTTGACCACCACCTTGTACTTTGTCATGTGGGTGGCAATGGTCTGGGCCACAGCCAGCACGTACTGCAGGTCGGCGCTACCGTCTTCGTCGGGCGGCGTGCCCACGGCGATGAACTGCACGTCGCCGTGCGCCACAGCCAGCGCGGCGTCGTTGCTAAAGCGCAGACGGCCGTCTTTGAAATTGCGCTCCACCAGCGCGTCCAGGCCGGGTTCCCAAATGGGCAGCACGCCAATGTTGAGGTTGGAAATTTTGAGTGGATCAACGTCCATGCAGACCACGTCGTGTCCGATTTCTGCCAAGCAGGCGCCACTGACCAGGCCTACATAGCCGGTGCCAAAGATGGAAATTTTCATGGTAAACGTGTAGGGGAGATTGGAAAAAAGAAACCGATCAGCAAAGCGCGCGCCATCCTATCGGCGCTTTATGACGCTTTGGATTTAATGGTAGTCGCAGGAACCGTGCTTTCACCGCCAAAGCGGCGGTCGCGCTTGGCAAACCAGACAATCGCCTGGTCCAGCGCATGGGGGGTAAATTCGGGCCAGAGCAGGTCGGTGAAATACAGCTCGGTATAGGCCATTTGCCAGAGCATAAAGTTGCTCATGCGTGATTCGCCGCCGGTGCGGATCATGAGGTCGGGCGGGGGGGCGTCTGCCATTTGCAAATAAGGCTCCAGCGCCGCTTCGCTCAGGGTATCCGCAGATTGGCCCGGGTGCGCAAGTTGCCAAGCCTTGACCGCTTGGAGCATGTCCCAGCGCCCGCCGTAGTTCAGCGCCAGTGTCAGAGTGATGTTGCGGTTGTGGTCAGTGCTGGTCTGGGCGTCGCGGACCAGGGCTTGCACCCGCTGGTCAAACCCGGAGGTGTCGCCAATTACGCGCAGGCGCACGCCTTGGGCATTGAGGTTGCCAATCTCTTTTTGCAAATACCGCGTGAGCAGGCCAATCAGGCTGCTGACCTCGTCGAGCGGGCGGCGCCAGTTTTCTGTGCTGAACGCAAAGAGTGTGAGGTGCGAAATGCCGCGCTCTGCGCAGGCCTGCACAATGGCGCGCACCCGTCGCGAGCCAGCGCCGTGGCCCACCGCCTTGGGTAGCCCGCGCGCACTGGCCCAACGGCGATTGCCGTCCATGATGATGGCAATATGCTGGGGCATCGCAGATTGCATGGTGAGGGGCAAGGAAATGACTCGGTAAAAAGTGACGCAGAGCATGAATCCAGCACAAACCTCTAGGAGTGAGTGGCTGTCAAATGCCGGTTGATTCTACTGGTTGCAAGGGTTTTGTGGCCGCTGCAGGGCGCCGAGGTACGACAATGGGCGAAGCCGAAGTGGCCTGCCAAGGCCATTGCAGGGGCCATGCCCGCTACCATGGCGTTTTGCCTGAACTTCTTCGCGGCGCCCCGGCGGCCGCGATAGCCACCATTTTTGGGTATTTTTTGTGAGCATTCAGACCGACGACTTCGCCCCCTATCCCGCCAGCGCCCCGGCCGCGCGCATGGTGTCTGGCGTGCCCGCCTCGGGCGCCGAAGAAGCGATTGAGCGCGCCCTGCGCCCCAAGCTGCTTGACGACTACGTGGGCCAGGCCAAGGTGCGCGAGCAGTTGGAGATCTTTATTGGTGCGGCCAAAAAGCGCGACGAGGCGCTCGACCACGTGCTGCTCTTTGGCCCGCCCGGCCTGGGCAAAACTACGCTATCGCACATCATCGCCCACGAATTGGGTGTTAATTTAAGACAAACCAGCGGCCCGGTGCTCGAAAAGCCCAAAGACCTGGCGGCGCTTTTGACCAATCTGGAAAAAAATGACGTCTTGTTTATTGACGAAATCCACCGCCTCTCACCGGTGGTGGAAGAGATTTTGTACCCCGCGCTAGAGGACTACAAGATCGACATCATGATTGGCGAAGGCCCGGCGGCGCGCTCCATCAAGCTTGATTTGCAGCCCTTTACTCTGGTGGGCGCCACCACGCGCGCGGGCATGCTGACCAACCCGCTGCGCGACCGCTTTGGCATCGTGGCGCGGCTGGAGTTTTATACCTCCGAGGAACTGCTGCACATCGTGACCCGCAGCGCCGGCCTGCTCAAGGTACCGACCGACCCCGAGGGCGGCTTTGAGATTGCACGGCGTTCGCGCGGAACGCCGCGCATTGCCAATCGGCTCTTGCGCCGGGTGCGCGACTACGCGGAGGTCAAGGGCGTGGGCACCATTACGCTGGACATTGCCAACCGCGCGCTGGCCATGTTGGACGTAGATCCGCAGGGCTTTGACTTGATGGACCGAAAGCTTTTGGAGGCGGTGATTCACCGCTTTGACGGCGGCCCGGTGGGTTTGGACAATATTGCGGCGAGCATTGGCGAAGAGCGCGAAACCATTGAGGACGTGATTGAGCCCTATTTGATTCAGCAAGGGTATTTGCAGCGCACGCCACGCGGTCGCATTGCCACGCTGGCGGCCTATCGGCACTTGGGTGTTACGCCGCCGAGCAACGCGGGCGAAGCGCCCGGCGTCTGAACTGGCGGACCGGGGCTTAAACGCCCAGCGGGCTGATCACCAGCACCGCAGCAGTGGCCAGCGCTTGCAGACCCAGCGTGCTCCACCAGACCAGTTGCTGCTGCAAATAGCGCCCCAGCGCCCACAAGCCCAGCGCCATGGCGGCGGCGCCCGTTGCTGCCAGCGGCAGGGCCTGGGCGTCCACGTTCCACAAATACCAGGCGCCTAGCGCAGTGAGCAGCAGATTTTGCGCAGCGGCGTAAACCATCTGGCTGCCCTGGAGCGGCGGCGCGTAGGTGCGCACGGCGGTCAGGTCAAAGGCTTGGGCTGCGCCAGCCATTTGGCAGCTGCCGCCCTCAGGCAGCCAACCCGGCGGCTTGAGCCAGACGCGCAGTTTGTCGCCCCAGCGGGGCGTGGCACCGGCGCGGCGCCACAGTTCGGCGTAAACCGCCAGATTGGCCCAGACCGGGTCCCAGCTGTTGAGCGGCGTGCGCGTGCCGTAGACGCAGGGCTGCACTTCGGGCTCAAACGTGCCAAACATGCGGTCCCAAATCACCCAGATGCCTCCGTAGTTGCGGTCCACATAGCCGTCGTTGATGGCGTGGTGCACCCGGTGGTTGCTGGGCGAGCAAAACACCCGGTCAAACCAGCCCAGGCGCCGCACGTGCTCGGTGTGCACCCAAAACTGGTAAAGCAAATCCACCAGCGCCACAATGCCAAACAGCAGCGGCGGCACGCCCAGTACGGCCATGGGCAGGTAAAAAATCCAGCCAAACAGCGCGCCGGTAGAGGTTTGGCGCAGCGCGGTGGACAGGTTGTAGTGCTGGCTTTGGTGGTGCGCCACGTGCGCGGCCCAAAACAGCGCCACCTCGTGCCCGGCCCGGTGCAGCCAGTAGTAGCAAAAGTCGTACAGCACCAGCGCCAAAAACCAGCCGTACCAGTGGTTCCACAGCTCGGCCTGCGGCCACAGTGCCACGCTGCCAAACAGCGCTGCATAAATGGCAATGCCAATGAATTTGCCAAACACCCCGGTCACTTGGCTGAGCATGCCCATGCTCAGGCTGCTCAGGGTGTCGCTCAGGCCGTAGCTGCTTTTGGCGGTGGCGCCACTGGCCGCTGTCAGCCGCACATGCCGCCGGTCCCACCACAGCTCTAGCGCAATCAGCAGCAAAAAGACCGGGAAAGCGAAAACGATGATTTTGGACATGGCGGCGCTGGTGTTTGGGGTTTTTAAAGTTCGCGCCACTCCCGGCCACTCATCCGCAGCAGGTCTTGCGCTTCTTGCGGCCCGTCAGAGCCCGCAGCGTAGTGTGCCAGCGGTGCGCCCCCGGCGGCCCAGTACTGCTGCACCGGTTGCACGATGCGCCAGCCGGCCATCACGCTGTCTGAGCGCTGGAACAGGGTGGCGTCGCCAATCATGCAGTCGTAAATCAGGGTTTCATAGCCGGTGCTCGGCGCGTTCTGAAAGTAGTCTTTGTAATGAAAGTCCATGTGCACCTGGCCAATTTCGATTTTGGGTCCGGGGATTTTGGCGCCAAAGGACAACATCGCGCCTTCGTCGGGCTGCAGCTTGAGGACCAGGGCGTTGGGCGTGAGGCCGTCGGTGGCGGTATTGCGAAACAAGGAGAGCGGCGGGCGCTTGAACTGGATGACGATTTCGCTTTGGCGCTTGTTCATGGACTTGCCGGTACGCAGGTAAAAAGGCACGCCGGCCCAGCGCCAGTTGTCAATGCCCAGCTTAAGCGCGACATAGGTCTCGGTTTCGCTGCCCGGGGCCACGCCGTTCTCTTGGGCGTAGGCCTTGAGCGCCTCGCCGTCGCGCGCGCCTGATACGTACTGGCCGCGTACGCTGTCGGTGGCAGGGTTGACGGCATGCACGCAGTCCAGCACCTTGGTTTTCTCATTGCGCACCGCGTCGGCGTCAAACGAGGCGGGCGACTCCATGGCCGTCAGGGCCAGCAACTGGAACACATGGTTGGGCACCATGTCGCGCATGGCGCCCGTGGTCTCGTAAAACGCGGCGCGCGCTTCCACACCCACGGTCTCGGCCACGGTGATTTGCACGTGGTCAATGTGTTCGCGGCTCCATAGCGGCTCAAAAATGCCGTTGGCAAAGCGCATGAGCATGATGTTTTGCACCGTCTCTTTGCCCAGAAAATGGTCCATGCGGTAAATCTGCGTCTCTGACAGGCTGTGGCGCAATTGCGTGTTGAGCGCCTGGGCCGATTCCAGGTCGTGGCCAAAGGGCTTCTCCACCACCACGCGGCGCCACTGTTTGTTGGTCTCGGTCACCAGGCCTGCGGCGCCCAGCTGATCGACGATGCCGCCAAAAAAGCGCGAACCCACGGCCAAGTAAAACATCACGTTGTCGCCCACGCCGTGGCTGGTTTTGAGCTGCGCCAGCCGCTCGCCCAGGGCGACATAGGACGCAGGCGCGGCAAAGTCCAGCGGCATGTAGACGATGGCTTCGAGCAGGCGCTGCAAATTGGCCTCATCGATCGCCTGGCTGTAATGCTTGTCGGCAGCAAAGGCGCGGATGGCTGCTTCCACATGGCTGCGGAACTGGGCATCAATCATCTCCACCCGGTCCACGCCCACCAGCGCAAACTGTGCGGGCAAAAGGCCCGTGCGCGCCAGGTTGTAGAGCGCGGGCATCAACAGGCGCTTGGTCAGGTCGCCGCCGGCGCCAAAAATCACCATGGTGCTCGAAGGCGCTTGTTCGCCGTGGGGCGTGACGGCATGTTCTATGTCTTGGGCCATGTGGGGTCCTGGGTTTTAAAATAGGGGAGCGGTTTGAGCGCGCCCAGACGTTCGTCCGAGCTGGCGCGATCGCGCTTATTGAGGGCTTATTTCTTGCCCGGTTCCTGGTGGCCGCCGAACTGCTTGCGCATGGCCGAGAGCACTTTTTCGGCAAAGGTGTGTTCCTTACGCGAGCGAAAACGGGTGTACAGGGCGGCGGTGAGCACGTCGGCGGGCACGGCTTCTTCGATGGCGGCTTGGATGGTCCAGCGGCCTTCGCCCGAGTCTTCCACGTAGCCGGAATAGGACTTGAGTTCCGGGTCTTCGGCCAGCGAAATGGCCGACAAGTCTAGCAACCACGACGACACCACGCTGCCCCGGCGCCAGAGTTCGGTGATGTCGGCCAGGTCCAGGTCGTAGCGGCGCTCGGCCGGAATGACCTCCTGGTTCACGCCTTTAAGAATGTCGAGGCCTTCACCATAGGCTTGCATCAGGCCATATTCAATGCCGTTGTGCACCATCTTCACGAAGTGGCCCGAGCCGGCCGGGCCGGTGTACAGGTAGCCGTGTTCGGCGGTGGACTGGCGGTTTTCGCGGCCTGGGGTTTTCTCAATAGTGCCGATGCCGGGCGCCAGGGTTTTGAAGATGGGTTCTAGGTGGTCAAAGGCTGGTTTGTCGCCGCCAATCATCATGCAGTAGCCGCGGTCCAGACCCCAGACGCCGCCGCTGGTGCCGACATCGATATAGCGAATGCCCTTGGTCGCCATGGCCTGGGCGCGGCGTACGTCGTCCTGGTAATTGGAGTTGCCCCCGTCAATGATGGTGTCGCCCGGCTGCAACAGCTCACCGAGTTGGTTAACCGTGGCTTCGGTAATGGGGCCGGCCGGCAACATCACCCAAACCGCACGCGGTGCGGGCATTTTCGCCACCAGGTCCGCCATGTCCTGGCTGCCGGTGGCGCCGTCTTGGGCGAGCTGCGACACGCTGGCGGCGTTGGTGTCAAAAACCACGCAGCTGTGGCCACCGCGCAGCAGGCGACGCACAATGTTTCCGCCCATCCGTCCCAAGCCAATCATTCCGAGCTGCATGGTGTTTCCTTTGATAAAAGTAATTTCAACAAAACCCGAATATAAGTGCATTGATAAACGCGCTTGTGTCACTGCCGTTTTGGTGGCAAAGGGGGCAGGCCCGTGGTCGGCGCCCTTTGAGCGCAGGGGCATTCCGAGCAGTGCGTCGCCTGCCTAAGCCGAATTGGCGGAACGCCGTGCACGCACGTGCGGCCCCTGCCGTCGGCTCAGGCCGTAGTTTCGTCGCGCGCGGCGGCTTCCAGGTGGGCGGCATCGGCCCAGCCCACCAGGGTCAGCCCCTGGGGCGTCCACAGTAGGCGGTTGATGGCGCAGTTGCCCAGTTCCCAGGTGCGTACCGCGTTCACCTCTTGCCCGGTGGCCAGGCGGTAGAGCATGTCGAGCACGCCGCCATGGGCCACCAGCGCAATGTGTTGGCCGGGGTGGCGCGCGGCAATGTGCGCCACGGTTTGCGCTACGCGCTGGCGCAGTTGCAAAGGCGATTCGCCGCCCTTGGGCGCCCAGTCGGGTACGCGCTGGCGCCAGCGCAGCGCGTCTTGCGGCCACTGCGCCTCAATCTCGGCGTGGGTGTGGCCTTCAAACACGCCAAAGGCACGCTCGCGCAAGCCCGCATGCAGGGCCAGGGCCTGCGGCGCAATGCCTGCGTGTGTGGCAATGGCCAAGGCGGTATGGTGGGCGCGCGCCAAGTCGCTGGTGTAGATGTGGTTGAGGCCATGCTCGGCCAAGGCGGCGCCGAGTTGCTGCGCCTGCCACTGGCCGCGCGCGTTGAGGCCAATGTCAATCTGGCCCTGGATGCGCGCGTCTACGTTCCAGGCGGTTTCGCCGTGGCGTACGGCGGTGATGCGCACCGGCGCCACAGCGGGCACATTCATGGGCGGTCGGTCAGCCCTTGCGGCCCGACTTCAACCTGCACCGTCGTTCCCTGGGGTGCGGGGTTGGGGTAGTCGCGTAGCGCTGCGCGCAGCACGGCGGGCAAGATATTGCCAGCGTCCGACCAGGGCCCACTGTGCTGTGCGGCGCTCTCAAAAACCACCTGTTTGGAACTGGAGTCACGCAGCACGATTTGTACTATGTAACGGCTCCACGGCGGCTCCATCGCCCAGTTCATGCCAAAGCCGACCGGTGGGTGGTGAAAGCCCCAGAATCCGCGCATGCCAAAAGGTGTAAAAGGTGCAAAAGGTGCAAAGGGCGGACGCACCGGCGTGCGCACCATTTGCTCCACCGTGGCGCTGATTTGTACCAAATACTGCGGATTGCTGTCGCTTTGCGTCAGGCCCACGTCGGCCATTGCGTCGCTGGCCAGGGCCTCTAAGCGTTCTTGGGCGGCTTGGGCGTTGGCGCCGCTGCTTTGTTGCGAAGGCAGGCGGTCAAAGCGGTAGGTGGCGGGGGTGGCGGGCGCCACGCTGCCGCTAAAGCTGCGCACCTCGCTGTCAATCACCCTTGAGCTGGCACAGCCGCCCAGGCCCAGCGCCAGCCCGACCGTCAGGCACAGCAGCCAGGCGCGTGCCACTGCTGCTGATCTGCGAGGGGCAGGGGCGGCGTGCATGGTGCTGCCTTACAAGACTCGCAGCGGCAGACCGGCCACCGTGGGCATGGAAAACGATTCGGTGTCAAAGGCCATGTCGCCGTCGGGATCGGCCACGCCGGTGGTGCGCACGGCCTCAAAGTCGTGCAGCTTGGTGTCCATCAGGTGCGAGGGCACCACGTTGTGCAGGGCGGTAAACATGCTCTCCACGCGGCCGGGGTATTGTTTTTCCCAGTCGCGCAGCATGTTGCCAATTTGCTTGCGCTGCAGGTTTTCTTGGCTGCCGCACAGCGTGCACGGAATGATAGGAAACGCGCGGTGTTCGGCCCAGCGCACCAGGTCTTTTTCGACCACATTGGCCAGCGGGCGGATCACGATGTGGCCGCCGTCGTCGCTTACCAGCTTGGGCGGCATGCCCTTGAGTTTGCCGCCAAAGAACATGTTCAAGAAGAAGGTTTGCAGAATGTCGTCGCGGTGGTGGCCCAGCGCGATTTTGGTCACTTTGAGCTCGTCGGCCACCCGGTACAAAATGCCCCGGCGCAGGCGGCTGCACAGGCTGCACATGGTTTTGCCCTCGGGGATCACCTTCTTGACGATACTGTAGGTGTCTTGCGTCTCGATATGAAAGGGGACGCCCAACTGCTTCAAATAAGCCGGCAAGATGTGGTCGGGAAAACCCGGCTGCTTTTGGTCAAGGTTGACCGCGATCAGCTCAAAATTGACAGGCGCGCGCTGCTGCATCTTGAGCAACAAGTCGAGCATGGCGTAGCTGTCTTTGCCACCTGACACGCAGACCATCACCCGGTCGCCTTCTTCGATCATGTGGTAGTCCATGATCGCCTGGCCCACCTGGCGGCACAGGCGTTTTTCCAGTTTGTGGGTTTCGTGGGCAGCGCGTTGCGCTGCCTCGCGCGTGTCGTTTTGCGCTGCAGGCGGCACTTTAAGAGGTGGGGGTGCCACGTCGGATTCTGTCCAAAAGGCGTTCATGGGTGTCTCGTATTAGATTTGCCACTGTCCGGTTTCAACCCGGATCGCGACTTCACAGTCGTCAAAAATTTCAAGCTTCGCGATCTTCACCCGCACCCCCAATACACCGGGCAGTTGCATCAGGCGGTCAGCCAACTTGCCGATCAGGCTCTCCAGCAGGTTGACGTGTACAGCCGTACATTCATTGATGATGATCTGGCGCACTTTGCGGTAGTCCAGCACATGGTTGATATCGTCGTCGCTGGGCTGCAAGGGCTGTGTGCCCAGGTTTAACTCGGCGTCCACCTGAATCGGCTGGGGCGCAGTGAGTTCGGACTCCAAAATGCCCAGGTTGGCCTCAAAGCGCAGGCCAGTGAGGGTCAGGGTTTGGGTGCCGGTGGTGCGTTGCTGCATGAAATACGCCTTACATCAGGGAGAAATCGCGCTCAAAGCGCATCAGGTGCTGGCCACCGTCCACCAGTAAGGTGGTGCCGGTGATCGACTGGTTTTCCATCGCAAAGCGCACGGTAGCCGCCACGTCTTCTGGGGTGGACGAACGCCCCAAGGGCGAGAGCTTGTGCAGAGCGGCAAATTTGTCGTCGCTGAGCATGTGGCTGGTAATGGTCAGACCCGGCGCCACGCCCACCACGCGCACCAGCGGGCTCAGCGCCAGCGCCAGCATGGTCGTGGCAGCTTCAAGGGCGGCTTTGGACAGGGTGTAGCTAAAGAAGTCGGGGTTCTGGTTCCACAGCTTTTGGTCCAGCATATTGATCACCACGCCGCTGCAGGGCGCGCCCAGCGCCTGCTCGGGCAGGGCGCGGTTGCGCGCGTCTATGTGCGTGTGCAGGGCTTGGGCCAGCAAAATCGCCGCGCCGGTATTGGCGCGCAAGTGTTTTTCCATGGCGGCAAAGCCAAAGTTGGCGGCGTTGTCGTGCTCAAAGGTGGACGCGCTATTGACCACCGCATCCAAATTGCCAAATTGCTCCGCCACGCTGGGCAGCAAATGGCGTACGGCCGCTTCGTTGCCCAAATTGGCGCGAAAGCTCGCCGCGCCCGGCGTCAGGGCCGAACATTCGGCCACGGTACGCGCTGCGTCTTCCACCGAGTCGCGGTAATGCACCGCCACCCGCCAACCGCTGGCGGCCAGCGCCAGGGCAATCTCGCGGCCCAAGCGCTTGGCGCCCCCAGTGACCAGCACACTGGGGCTGTTCTGGCGGGTGGAGGGCAGGGGCGAGGACGACATAAAAGGGGACAATCCGAAAAAACCAGGCGCAGTGCACTGGCGAGAACCACAATGAAGACCCCGAGTTTAACGAGCCCCCCCATTCCCCCGGCCGATACGGCCCACCCCGCTGCGCCCACGGTATCTGACGCGCTGGTGCAGCGCATTGCCCAGGCGGTGCGTGCACAGGGCGGCTGGATCGGCTTTGACACCTTTATGGCGCTGGCGCTGTACACGCCGGGCCTGGGTTATTACGCCGCCGACCTGCCCAAGTTTGGCGCCATGCCCGCCGGCCCCGGTGGCGCGCCGGGCAGTGATTTTGTGACGGCGCCCGAGATCAGCCCCCTGTTTGGCTACGCCCTGGCGCGCCAAGTAGCGCAGGCGCTGCAAGCCACTGGCACAGACGAGGTGTGGGAATTTGGCGCAGGCACCGGCGCGCTGGCCGAGCAGGTTTTGTCGGCCCTGCGGGAAATGCAGGTGCCGCTGGCGCGCTACACGATTGTGGATTTATCAGGCTCGCTGCGCGCGCGCCAGCAAAGTCGGCTGACCCCCTTTGGCGACCAAGTGCAATGGGCAAGCGAACTGCCAGCGCACATGCGCGGCGTGGTGCTGGGCAACGAACTGATCGACGCCATGCCGGTGCAACTGCTTGCGCGCGTGGACGGCGTCTGGCATGAGCGTGGTGTGGCGCTGGCGGCGAGGGGTGAAGCCGTCGATGGCGCCCCAGCCATCGACACCTTCGTCTGGTCCGACCGCCCCACGGCGCTGCGCCCACCGGTTGAGATTGAAGGCGACCACGACTACCTGACCGAAATCCACCCCCAGAGCGAAGCCTTTGTCCGCACCCTGGCCCAAGGCCTGGAGCGCGGCGCAGTGTTTTTGTTGGACTATGGATTTCCCGAGGCCGAGTACTACCACCCCCAGCGCCACATGGGCACCGTGATGTGCCACCAGGCGCACCGCAGCGACGCCGACCCGCTGGTGCGCGTGGGCGAAAAAGACATTACCGCCCACGTCAACTTCACCGCGCTGGCGCTGGCCGCCCAAGACGCGGGCCTGGAGGTGCTGGGTTACACCAGCCAAGCGCATTTTTTGATCAACTGCGGCTTGGTGGACTTGATGCAAGCGGCCGCTTTGCCAGTGCGTGCGTCGGCGCAGCGGCTGATTTTGGAGCACGAGATGGGGGAGTTGTTCAAGGTGATTGCGCTGGGCGTGGGGGCGGTGTGGCAGCCGCTGGGGTTTGGGCAGGGGGACCGGATGCACCGGCTCTAACTTTCACTTTAACTTCCATCCCCCCCCTATCCCCCCGGCCCCCTTTCCGCCCCAGCGGGGCAGAAAGGGGGAGCGAACAGCCACATTTGGTTTTTTCGCTTCGGCTAGCCTTCTACTGGCGATATACCTTCAGGCTTGGCCGCTGCATTTAGGCGCGGCGCCGTCGCCGCGACGGCTTTTGGGGTTTGGGCATTGCAGCTTCAGCCAAGATTCGCGGCGAGGCGCCGCTCTTACCAACGATCGCCGCCTATGGCCAGCGGGCAGTTCCCGGTGGTGCCCTAGCCGACGCGACGAAATCAAATGTGGACTTTGGCTCCCCTCTCTCGCCCGCTGGGCGAGAGAGGGGTTGGGGGAGAGAGTGGGAAAGCTAACCCGTTCAGGGCACCACTGGCCACCGTTGGCACACGCATGGGTTGAAGGCGCCACGACAGTAGGAGGCTAGCCGACGCGACGAAATCAAATGTGGACTTTGGCCCCCCTCTCTCGCCCGCTGGGCGAGAGAGGGGTTGGGGGAGAGAGTGGGAAATTACACCAGCACTTCCAGCAGCCGATCCAAGCCACCTTCGTTGATCGCCACCATGGCTTGCGCACGCACTGCGGGTTTGGCGTGGTAGGCCACCGAAAGACCGGCCGCGCCCATCATGGGCAGGTCGTTGGCGCCGTCACCCATGGCAATAGCCTGCGCCGGGTCAATACCCATTTGTGCGCAGGTTTGCAGCAAAGTTTTGCGTTTCTCTTCGCCGTCACAAATATCACCCCAGGGCTGGTCCACCATGCTCCCGGTGAGCAGGCCGTTGGCCACTTCAAGCACGTTGGAACGCGTCCAATCAATGCGCAGGCGGTCGCGCACGTGGTCGGTAAAAAACGTGAAGCCTCCGCTGACCAACAGCGTTTTCAGGCCCGCCGCCTGGCAGGCGCGCACCAGGTCTGCGGCGCCGGGGTTGAGTAGCAAGCGGTGGTCGAGCACCTGCTGTATGTGGCCCACCGTCACGCCAGCCAGCAGCCGCACGCGCTGGCGCAGGCTTTCCTTGTAGTCGGCAATCTCGCCACGCATGGCTGCTTCCGTAATCGCCGCCACTTCCGTCTTGCGCCCGGCCGCATCGGCAATCTCGTCTACGCATTCGATGTTGATCAGCGTGGAGTCCATGTCAAAGGCAATGAGCTTGAAGTCGGACAGGCGCAAGGGGGCGGTGAAGCCTTGGAGGACGAGGCCGGGGGAGGAGATGGTCATTTGTATATTTATTCGGTGGTCGGTGCCGCCCTTGTCCGGCAGCAAAGATAAAGCGTGGTGGCTAGCTTTCCTCGCCGAGCCAGTTTTCTAAAGCCAGCCCTGGCACGCGGGCAAAGGCCGCGTCGCCACTGACCAGCGTGGCGCCCAAAGCGAGTGCGTGGGCGGCGATCAGGGTGTCGTTGGGGCTCATGGGCGTACCGCATTGTTCCAAGGCGGTACGCAGATCTGCGTAATATTGGGCAACGTCGGCGTCTAGAGCCAACACATCAAGGGTGGGAAGAATCGCTTGCAGGGCGCGCTCCAAGCGTAAGTTGGGTTTGCGCGCCAAGCCAAAGTACAGCTCACAAAGCACTACGCTGCTTACGGTGACGCTGCAGCCCGCATCTTGCTCGGTAAGCCTGGCGACTTGTTGGGTGGCTCTGCCCAAGGGGTCGCGCATCATCTGAGACACGACATTGGTGTCGAGCATGTAGATAGGCATCATTTTTCGAGGTCGATTTCGTCCAGTGGCAGCATGCCTTCATCGGCATTGGGAAAGGGTTCGGTAACCGCAGGCCAGTCCTTCATGCTGTTTAGCGCTGCCAACAACGCGGCCGCCGTGCCTTTTTTGGGCTTGGGACTTAGGGCTTCCAGCACCAAGGTGTTGCCGACCTTGGTCATCACTACCTCTTGGGCTTCAAACTCGAACTCGCGTGGAATGCGCACGGCCTGGTTGGCGCCGTTGCGAAACAGGCGCACCTGACGCGCTGGCGCACTGGGCGCGAGCGTGTAGTCGGTCGCTTTTTCGGTGGCAATAATGCTGCTGGGTTGGTGGCTGGCGGACATGGTCTGGCTCCTGCAAACAAGTGCCGAAACTTTAGCATAGGCCTTGGCCTATGTCACGCCAAAACAGCCTCCGCCAGCGGCTGCCCCAGGCTGCGCAAGATGTCGCGCACCATCTGCGTGCGGTCTTTCACCTCCGGCAGCTCGCGCTCAATGCGCAGCTTCTCGTTGCCCACCAGCTTGATGTGCTTGTTCTTCTGAATCAGGCCGATGATCTTCAACGGGTCAATCGGCGCGTTTTTCTTGAAGGTAATGCTGATCACGCCCGGCGCTGCGTCCACCTTCACCACACCGTAGGGCTTGGCGATCACGCGCAGGCGGTGCACGTCCACCAGGGTTTGCGCCTGCGCTGGCAGCTTGCCAAAGCGGTCCACAATTTCTTCGAGCAGGGTGTCGATCTGCTCGGTGTTTTTGGCAGTGGCAAACTTTTTGTAAAACGACAGGCGCAAGTGCACGTCGCCACAAAAGTCGTCGGGCAAGAGTGCAGGGGCGTGCAAATTGATCTCGGTGGTGACATTGAGCGGGCTGAGCAAATCGGGCTCGATACCGGCTTTCAGGCAGCGCACGGCTTCTGACAACATTTCGTTGTAAAGCTGAAAGCCCACCTCCAGCATATTGCCGCTCTGGTTTTCACCCAGCACTTCGCCCGCACCGCGAATCTCCAGGTCGTGCATGGCCAAGTAAAAGCCGCTGCCGAGTTCTTCCATTTGCTGAATCGCGTCGAGCCGCTGCTGCGCTTGCTTGGTCAGGCCCTCCAGGTCAGGCACCATCAAATAGGCATAGGCCTGGTGGTGGCTGCGCCCCACGCGCCCGCGCAACTGGTGCAGCTGCGCCAGGCCAAACTTGTCGGCGCGGCTCATCACAATCGTATTGGCGGTGGGTACGTCAATGCCGGTCTCGATGATGGTGGAGCACAAAAGCAGGTTGTAGCGCTGGGCAATAAAGTCGCGCATCACGCTCTCGAGCTGGCGCTCAGGCATCTGGCCGTGGGCCACGGCAATGCGCGCTTCAGGCAGCAGCTCTTCGAGCTTGGCGCGCCGGTTCTCGATGGTGTCCACCTCGTTGTGCAAAAAGTAGACCTGGCCGCCACGCTTGAGTTCGCGCAGCACCGCCTCACGAATCACGCCATTGCCTTCGGTCCGCACAAAGGTTTTGATGGCCAGGCGGCGCTGCGGCGCGGTGGCAATCACGCTCAGGTCGCGCAGGCCTTCTAGCGCCATGCCCAAGGTGCGGGGAATCGGCGTGGCAGTCAGCGTGAGCACGTCCACTTCGGCGCGCAGGGCTTTCATGGCCTCTTTGTGGCGCACGCCAAAGCGGTGCTCTTCGTCGATGATCAAGAGCCCCAGGTTCTTGAAATGCGTGTCTTGGCTCAGCAGCTTGTGGGTGCCGACCACGATGTCGATGGTGCCGTCGGCCACGCCCTTGAGGGCGGCGGTGATTTCTTTGCCACTGCGAAAGCGGCTCATCTCGGCCACCTTGACAGGCCACTTGCCAAAGCGGTCAATCAGCGTCTGGTAGTGCTGTTCGGCCAAGAGCGTGGTGGGCGCCAGCAGCGCCACCTGCTTGCCGCCGGTAATGGCGATAAAGGCGGCGCGCAAAGCCACTTCGGTCTTGCCAAAGCCCACGTCGCCGCACACCAACCGGTCCATGGGGCGCGGGCTGATCATGTCCTGAATGACGGCGTGGATGGCGGCTTTTTGGTCCGGCGTTTCTTCAAAACCGAAGTCGTTGGCAAAGGTCTCGTAGTCGGTGGGCGAATAGCGGAAGGCGTGGCCCTCGCGCGCGGCGCGCCGGGCGTAGATGTTGAGCAGTTCGGCGGCGGCGTCGCGCACCTGTTCGGCGGCGCGGCGCTTGGCTTTTTCCCACTGGCCCGAGCCCAGGCGGTGCAAGGGCGCTTCGTCGGCGCTCACGCCGGTGTAGCGGCTAATGAGCTGCAACTGGCTCACCGGTACATACAAAGTGGCTTTGTCGGCGTATTCCAGGTGCAAAAACTCTTGCAGCTCAGGCTCGCCCTGGGCGTTTTTGTTGCCCAGGTCCAGGTGCACCAGGCCGGTGTAGCGGCCAATGCCGTGGGCGGAATGCACCACCGGGTCGCCAATTTTGAGCTCACTCAGGTCTTTGATCAGCGCTTCAACATCGCTCACCTGTTCCTGCTTTTTGCGCCGGCGCGTGGTCGGCCCAGCGGCAAACAGCTCGGTCTCAGTGACCAAATCAATACCGTGCTCCAGCCAGCGAAAGCCCACGTTCAGCGCAGCGGTGGCAATGCCCAGCGGCTCGGTGCTAGCCAAAAACTCGGCCAGGCTGTCAAACGCAGGCGGGCGCAGCTGGCTGGCGTGCAAAAAGTCCAGCAAACTGGTCTGGCGGCCCTGGCTCTCGGCCAGCACCAGCACGCGGTGCGCGGTATTGGCCAGGTGGCTTTTGAGCTGCAAGAGCGGATCTTCCACACCGCGCACGGCGGCTACCGCGGGCATGGCGTCAAACTCGGCATAGGCGCTGATGGCGCCGGGCTCGGCGGCTACCGGGCGAATGGCGAGTTGGGCGTAGTCGCGGGCTACCGTGTAAAACTGCTCAATCCCTAAAAACAAGGACTCGGGCGGCAGCACCGGGCGCTCCGGGTCGCCCTGCACCAGGCGGTAGCGGTCTTTGGTGTCTTGCCAAAAGCGTTGGAAACTGGGTTCCAGGTCGCCATGCAGCACTACCGTGGCCTGCGGGCCCAAGTAGTCAAACACGGTGGCGGTGTCGTCAAAAAACAGGGGCAGGTAGTACTCAATGCCGGCTGTGGCCACGCCTGCGCCCATGTCTTTGTAGATGCGGCTCTTGGTCGGGTCGCCTTCGAGCAGTTCGCGCCAGCGGCTGCGAAACTTGGCGCGCGCAGCCTCGTCCATCGGAAACTCGCGCCCGGGCAACAAGCGCACCTCGGGCACCGGGTAGAGGCTGCGCTGGCTGTCGGGGTCGAATGTGCGGATGCTGTCAATCTCATCGTCAAACAAATCCACCCGAAAGGGCACCAGCGAGCCCATGGGAAACAAATCAATCAGGCCGCCGCGCACCGCATATTCGCCGGGGCTGACCACTTGCGTCACGTGGCTGTAGCCCGCCAGCGTGAGCTGGGCCTTGAGTTTGCCCTCGTTGAGCTTTTGCCGCACCTTAAACTCAAAGGTGTAGCCGGCCAAAAACGCCGGGGGCGCGAGCCGGTACAGCGCGGTGGTAGCCGGCATCAGCACCACGTCGGCGCCTTGCTCTTTGTCGCGCTGGCTGATGCGCCACAGCGTGGCCAGCCGCTCGCTGATCAGGTCTTGGTGCGGCGAAAACGTGTCGTAGGGCAGGGTTTCCCAGTCCGGAAACACGGTGCAGCGCAGCTCAGGCGCAAAAAACACCATCTCGTCCATCAGGCGCTGGGCGTCAGCGGCGTCGGCGGTGACGATGGCCGTCATCCGCCCGGCAGCCTTGTCGCGCTGGGCCAGTTGGGCCAGCAGCACCGCGTCGGCAGAGCCCACCGGGCGCGGCAGCGTGAAACGTTTACCAGGGGCGAGAACAGGAAGGGTCATGGAACAGTACAAATACAAAAACCCCCGGCGGCCCCAAGACGGGGTGTACGGAGGTAAAAAAGCAGAAGCGCCTCTGATTTTAGAATGACCATTCCAAAACGGACGCCGCCCGTGCGGACGACCTTCATCCATCCATGCCACTGCCCCCATCTGCCTCCATGCCAACGCCCCAAGACGCCCCGCGCTATTACGCCCTGGTGCCCTGTGCGGGCGCGGGCAGCCGCGCAGGAACGGCGAGCCCCAAGCAATACCAAACCGTGGCCGGCCAGCCTTTGGTGATGCACACGCTGTGGGCGCTGGCCGGGGTGGCTCGTCTGCACGCCGGTCTGGTGGTGCTGTCGCCGGGCGACGACTTTGCTTGGCCCCAAGGCGCGCAGTGGCCGCAGCGCTTTAGCCGAGCAAGCTGCGGGGGGGAAAGCCGGGCGCACAGTGTGTTCAACGGCCTGCAGGCCCTGCGTGCAGCGGGCGCACGCGACCACGACTGGGTGCTGGTGCACGATGCGGCGCGCTGCCTGATCACGCCCGCGCTGGTGGACGCCCTGATAAACGCCTGCGCCGATGACGCGGTGGGCGGCCTGCTGGCGCTGCCCCTGCCCGACACCTTGAAGCGCGCCGTGGACGGCCGCGTGGCCGCCACCGTGCCGCGCGAAGACAAATGGCTGGCCCAAACGCCGCAAATGTTTCGCCTAGGCGCCCTGCAACAAGCCCTGGCCGCCCAAGCCTCCTCGGGCTTTGCTGGCGTCACCGACGAGGCCAGCGCGCTGGAAATGGCAGGATTGCAGCCGCTCTTGGTGGTTGGCAGCGCACACAACTTCAAGGTCACTTACCCGCAAGACTTTGCGCTGGCGCAGGCGGTGCTGCTGTCCCGCACGCTCTAAGGTCCCGCAGTACCATCGCCCCATGCGCATTACTCCCGAACAAGTCCGTGTCATCCGCCAGGGCGTCGCAGAGTTTGCGGGGGAGCAGGCGCGTGTCTGGCTTTTTGGCTCTCGAGTGCGCGACGACGCGCGCGGCGGCGATGTCGATTTGATGCTTGAGCTTGATGAGGCGGTGGCGGAGCCAGCGCAACTCGCAGCCCGCTTGGCCGTGCGCGTGTCCCGCGCCATGGATGGGCGCAAGGTGGATGTGCTGGTCAAAGCACCCAACTTGTTGCTATTGCCCATCCACGCCGTAGCGCTTGCTGAGGGGATTCGCCTATGAACATCACGCCCTCGCAAACCGCGCGCCTGGAGTTTTTGACGCGGGTTACTGGCAAGGAATGCCAGCATCTACTCGATACGGATGGACGCCTCTTCGGTGACCTGTTTACGGTTGAAGATGCCAAAAGGATTGAAGCAGACCCGATTTTGGCCGAGCGCCTGGATGCATTCGTGTCACGTTTTGGTCGTTTGCAAGACACGGTGGGTGACAAATTGCTGCCAGCCTTGCTGATTGCCTTGGCGGAAACCACCGGTCCTGCAATGGAAAATTTGGACAAGGCGGAAAAATTTGGCCTGCTCGTTTCGGCCGATGCCTGGATGGAAATGCGCCGTCTGAGAAACCAGATGGTTCACGAGTACATCGAAGACTTGGTCGTTCTGACCAGCGCCTTGCGCAGCGGACACGCCTTTGTGCCGGAATTGGTGGCCGCCGCCCAGCGCTGCATGGAGCAGGCCCATCGTCTGCTGGCGCACAGCGCTGCCAAACCCTAAACCTATGACAAACATCCGAATTGGCGAAGGCTGGGACATTCACGCTCTGGTCGAGGGGCGCAAGCTGATCCTGGGCGGGGTTGAAATTCCGCACAGCAAAGGCCTGCTGGGCCATTCGGATGCCGACGCCTTGCTGCACGCCATCACCGACGCCATTTTGGGCGCCGCCGCCCTGGGCGATATTGGCAGCCATTTTTCGGACACCGACGCGCAGTTCAAAGGCGCAGATTCGGCCGTGTTGCTGCGTGAAGTGGCGCGCCTGGTGCGCGCAAAGGGTTTTGAGATCGGCAACGTGGACAGCACCGTCATCGCCCAGGCGCCCAAGCTGGCGCCCCACATTGACGCCATGCGCCACAGCATCGCCCAGGCGCTTGGGGTTTCGGTGGACCAGGTCAACGTGAAAGCCAAAACGGCCGAAAAAATGGGCCCGGTAGGCGAGGGCCGCGCCATGGAGGCGCGCGCCGTGGTCTTGCTGGTGAAAAACGCCTGAGCGTTTCAGCGATAGTTCTGGCGCGAGGGTCGCGCCAGAAAGCAAAAAGCCCATCACAGTGGATGGGCTTTTGCATCGAGACAAATTTGGAGCGGGAAAAGAGGCTCGAACTCTCGACCTATACCTTGGCAAGGTATCGCTCTACCAACTGAGCTATTCCCGCATGTGACCACTTGCGTGGT